>MGWR01000014.1 GCA_001801085.1 Gallionellales bacterium GWA2_60_142
ATCCGCGACTGGGTGCTGGGCAACCGCGACGAGAAGGCTTTCGAGTCCACTCCGTACGACGTGACCATCATCGGCGACTACAACATCGGCGGCGACGCATGGGCAACCCGCACCATCCTCGAAGACATGGGTTTGCGCGTGATCGCCCAGTGGTCCGGCGACGGCACACTGGCTGAAATGGAGAACACCCCCAAGGCCAAGCTGAACCTGCTGCACTGCTACCGTTCGATGAACTACATCAGCCGTCACATGGAAGAGAAGTACGGCATTCCTTACATGGAATACAACTTCTTCGGCCCGACCAAGATCGAAGCCTCCATCCGCGAGATCGCCGCTTTCTTCGACGACACCATCAAGGCCAACGCCGAGAAGGTCATCGCCAAGTACAAGCCGCAAATGGAAGCCGTCATCGCCAAGTACAAGCCGCGTCTGGAAGGCAAGCGCGTCATGCTGTACGTGGGCGGTCTGCGTCCGCGTCACGTGATCGGCGCCTATGAAGACCTGGGCATGGAAGTGGTCGGCACCGGTTACGAGTTCGCGCACGGCGACGACTACGACCGCACCATCAAGGAAATGGGCAACGCCACTTTGCTGTACGACGACGTGACCGGCCTCGAATTCGAAGAGTTCGTGAAGAAGGTCAAGCCTGATCTGGTCGGCTCCGGCATCAAGGAAAAGTTCATCTTCCAAAAGATGGGTATCCCGTTCCGTCAGATGCACTCGTGGGACTACTCCGGCCCGTATCACAGCTATGACGGCTTCGCCATCTTCGCCCGCGATATGGACATGACCCTCAACAATCCGTGCTGGAGCAAGTTGACCGCACCGTGGTTGAAGACGGCAGAGTAAAAAACTTTGTTCCTTCCCCCGACAAGGGGAAGGAGCAGAAGCAAAGTTCAGGTGACGCGCAAAACATCGCCGTCCAAACTCAATCTGTGCCGGCATCTGCAAATTAGCAGTGCGGCTAAGGAGATAGAAATGCAAAAAGTTGATGACATCAAACCTTGTTATCCGCTGTTCCGTCAGGACGAATACAAGGATACGCTGAAGAACAAGAAAGAACTGTTCGAAGAAGGCCATGCTGCGGACAAGGTTCAAGAGACCTTCAAGTGGACCACCACGATGGAATATCGCGAGCTGAACTTCAAGCGCGAAGCCCTGACCGTTAACCCGGCCAAGGCCTGCCAGCCTCTGGGCGCGGTGCTGTGCGCACTGGGCTTCGAGAAGACCATGCCGTATGTGCACGGTTCGCAAGGTTGCGTGGCTTACTTCCGTTCCTACTTCAACCGTCACTTCCGCGAGCCTATCTCTTGCGTGTCCGATTCCATGACTGAAGACGCGGCGGTGTTCGGCGGTCAGAAGAATATGATCGACGGCCTGGAAAACGCCAAGGCGATGTACAAGCCCGACATGATCGCGGTGAGCACGACTTGTATGGCCGAAGTTATCGGTGACGACCTGAATGCCTTCATCACTAACACCAAGAAGGCCGGCAACATTCCGCAGGAGTTTCCGACGCCATTCGCGCATACCCCATCTTTCGTCGGCTCGCACGTCACCGGCTGGGACAACATGTTCGAAGGCATCATCCGTTACTTCACGCTGAACACGATGGAAGGCAAAGAGCCCGGCAAGAACGGCAAGATCAACATCGTTCCCGGCTTCGAAACCTACCTCGGCAACTACCGCGTGATCCATCGCATGCTGGACGAGATGGGCGTTGCGCACACCATGCTGAGCGACCCGACCGAAGTGCTGGATACCCCGGCTGACGGCCAGTTCCGCATGTACGCCGGCGGCACGACCCAGGACGAAGTGAAGGATGCGCCTAACGCCGCCACCACCTTCCTGCTGCAGCCTATGCAACTGGAAAAGACCCGGAAATTTGTCGAGGCCACTTGGAAGCACGAAGTGCCGAAGATGAATATCCCGATGGGGCTGGAGTGGACCGACGAGTGGCTGATGAAGGTTGCCCAGGTCACTGGCAAGGAGATATCCCCATCGCTGGCACTGGAGCGCGGCCGTCTGGTCGACATGATGATGGACAGCCACACCTGGCTGCACGGCAAGAAGATCAGCCTGTACGGCGATCCGGACTTCACCATGGGCATGACCAAGTTCCTCACCGAACTGGGCATCGAGCCGCTGCACGTGCTGTGCAACAACGGCAGCAAGAAGTGGACGAAGGCGATGGAAAAGATGTTGGCCGAGACTCCATACGGCAAGAACACCCAGTTGTTCGCCGGCGCCGACCTGTGGCACTTCCGTTCGCTGGTGCTGACCGAGAAGCCGGACTTCATGATCGGCAACTCCTACGCCAAGTTCATCCAGCGTGACACGCTGGCACTGGGCAAGGAGTTCGAGGTTCCTCTGATCCGTATCGGCTTCCCGATCTTCGATCGTCATCACCTGCACCGTGCTACCACGCATGGTTACGAAGGTGCGATGCAGATGCTGACCACCATCACCAATGCGGTGCTGGAGCGTCTGGACGAAGAAACCCGCGGCATGGGGACGACGGACTACAACCACGACCTGGTGCGCTAAATAGAAAGAGTAGGGCGGAAAAGCGTAGCGCCTTCCGCCGTATGAGCCCCGCTCGGCGGATAACGCTGCGCTCATCCGCCCTACGATTTGCTGCGACGAAAGGAGCACTAAATGGCAAACATCATGATCCGTCGCGACAGCAAGGGCAGCTATCAGTTCTATCTGCCCAAGCGCGATCTCGAGGACACCATCGTTTCGATGGAGTTCGACACCCCGGAAAAGTGGGGCGGGGAAATCAAGCTGAACAACGGCGGCGCGTATTACATCGAGCCGCAAGCTGCTCCCGCACGGTTGCCTTATTCGGTGCGCGCCAAGCGCCTCGATGCGGCGGAATAAACGACTAGGAGAATTATCATGGCATACAAAATCAACGCTGATTTGTGCACCGGTTGCGACGATTGCGTGGCGGACTGCCCCACGGCTTCCATCAGCGTGAAGAAGGGTATTTACGTCATCAACGCAAGCGAATGCACCGAGTGCGAAGGCGACTTCGACAAGCCGCAATGCGTGAAGCTCTGCCCGATCAAGGGTTGCATCACGCAGGTTGCGGTGTAACAAAAAAATCTGTCATTCCCGCGAAACGGGAATCCAGGTGAATTGAAAGGCCCCGCGAAGCGGGACGACGTTGTGTCGCTTCGCGGTATATATGCTCTTGCTGGATTCCCGCCTTCGCGGGAATGACGAGCCGAAGAACCAGCCAGAATTTCGATGAGGTAACCATGCCCACCACCACCGTCATCACCAAAACCGCAGCGCTGCGCATCGCGCAAGCCGCGCGCGCCCTCGCCGATGTGAACGCGGGTGCGTTCGCGGCCAAGCTGGGCGACCTGATCGGCTTGCCGATCACCGAAGAGAAACTCGCCACGGTGACCGTGGCCGACATCAAGCTGATCCTCTCCGGCGAAGAGACTGTCGAGCCGGACGTGGATGGCGCATCCATCAAGCTGGCGGTGCGCCACCTCTGGGGCGCGGCGGACGAAGCCGAGAACCTGCCGCTGGCCTCTGCGTATAAAGACGGCGACATGCCCGGCAGTCTGCGCGTCGCGGTCGCCTCCAACACCGAAGAAAACCTCGACGGCCATTTCGGCTCCTGCCCGCGCTTCCTCGTGTATCAGGTCGGGCCCGACGAGATACGCCTGATCGACATCCGTCCCACCAGCTTCGCCGACGACGCCGAAGACAAGAACGTCGCGCGCGCCAACCTCATCAAGGACTGCCAGATTGTCTACGTGCAATCCATCGGCGGCCCCGCCGCGGCCAAAGCCGTGCGCGCCAACGTCCATCCGGTGAAGGCGCCGGAAGGCGGCAAGGCCAACATCGCCCTGCAACGCCTGCAAGCCGTGCTCGACGCCCCGCCGCCCTGGCTCGCCAAGATCCTCGGCGTGGAATCGAAATCGCTGAGCCGCTTCGCCGAGATCGAAGAGGATTAAACCGATGATCGCCGCCGAAACACTGGATCAGATCGCCGATGCCGCAGCATCGTTCGGCGATCTGAACGACGACGAGCTGGCCAGCCTGAAACAAACCTGGCCCGACCTGCGCTTCACCGTCTGCAACGACGACGACATGCCCGCCCGCCTGTCGCCTGCGTTACGGCGCGAAGGATTCAATCTCTATCTGGTGAACGGCAGCGAACACTGCCTGAGCCTGACCGACGACCCGCTGCAAGCCATCGGCGTAGTGCTGGCGGAAGTGGATGAAGCGTAATTCTGACTGGAATAATCAATATGGAAAATGGGCGCTTCGGCGCTCATTTTTTTCGGCTCTGGTAGGTGGGGTTACGCTGCGCTAACCCCACCTACGGCACTGGATTAACGAATGATCGCCATGATCAGAGACAGCGCAAAAAATCCCCAGCCCAGGAACTTGAATACATCGGCGAACAATTTGTAGTTGGTTTCATTGTTGCGTTTGTCATAGTGATCGACAACGACCGATAGCATCACCAAACAAGCACAGACGATGGCCCCGTACATAATCCACGCGGGGACGTCGTGCAGGTGAATGCCTCTGGATCGCTTCCCCGGTATATACAGGTCATTGCTCCACACCCCATACGAGCCATAGGCAAACAACAGGATCGAAAATGCGAAATTTCGCAAACGTTCATCGGCGGGAATGTGGTTAGGCGTGTAGAAAAAATCTTTGCGCATGAGTTAAAAGGGCGGGCTTGTTTGCGGACTTTTACCAGCCCGTACCGTACCCGCCCTCCGTTGCCAGGTCAATATGCCCAAAGACCAAGATAATCCGGCCTATATAGTTTTCGCTGGCCTTCATCTTGCTTGCTATCATCGCGCCAGTTCCTTTTGATGGAGTCGATGATGAATATATCTGCATTGCGCGGCCGCGTTGCCGCAGTCGTGATGTCGTTCGGTCTGATGAGTGCGCCGGCGTGCGCTGGTGAGGTGCGCGCGGCTGTGGCGGCGAATTTCACCGAGCCGATGGCGCGGATTGTCGAGTTGTTCCAGAAGGAAAGCGGACATACGGTGAAAGTCAGCTTGGGTTCCACCGGCAAGTTTTATTCGCAGATAGCGAACGGCGCGCCGTTCGATGTGCTGGTCGCCGCCGACGAAAAAACGCCGCAGCGTCTGGAGGCGGAGGGCTTGGCGGTGGATGGTTCGCGCTTCGTGTATGCCATGGGCAAGCTGGCGCTGTGGAGCGCGCAGCCGGGACTGGTCGATGCCAAGGGCGCGGTGCTGGGCAAGGGCGCATACAACAAGCTGGCTATCGGCGATCCCAAGCTTGTGCCCTATGGCATGGCGGCGAAAGAAGCGATGGAAAAGATGAGCGTGTGGAGCGCGGTGCGGGGCAAGCTGGTGACGGGCGAGAACATCACGCAGACTTTCCAGTTCGCCGCAACGGGCAACGCCGATCTCGCATTCGTTGCACTGTCGCAAATCACCAAGGATGGGAAGGCGACGGAAGGTTCGTCGTGGATCGTGCCTGCGCATTTGTATAATCCGATCCGGCAAAGCGCGGTGCAATTGAGCGCGGCAAAAGACAAGGCGGCGACACAAGCTTTTCTGGCCTTCTTGAAGGGTGGGAAGGCCGTAGCGATCATCCGCAGTTTTGGATACGAACTACCTTAATCATCATATGGCAACACTAGACCCTTCCGATCTTCAGGCCGTGTGGCTGACGCTCAAGCTTGCAAGCGTCACGACCCTGCTGCTGTTGCTGATCGCCACGCCGATGGCCTGGTGGCTGGCGCACAGCCGCCGCTGGTACAAGGGGCTGGTGTCCGCCGTGGTGGCATTGCCGCTGGTGCTGCCGCCCACGGTGCTGGGCTTCTACCTGCTGCTGATGATGGGGCCGCAAGGCGCGGTGGGCGAATTGACCCGCGCGTTGAACCTCGGCACCTTGCCATTCACCTTCGCCGGGCTGGTGGTCGGCTCGGTGCTGTTCTCGCTGCCGTTCGCGGTGCAGCCGATCCAGAACGCGTTCGAATCCATCGGCCAGCGTCCGCTGGAAGTGGCGGCGACCCTGCGCGCGAGCGCGTGGGATCGTTTCGTCAGCGTGGCGTTGCCGCTGGCGCGCCCCGGTTTCCTGACCGCGATCATCCTCGCCTTCGCGCACACCGTCGGCGAATTCGGCGTGGTGCTGATGCTGGGCGGCAACATCGACGGCGAGACGCGCGTGCTCTCGGTCGCGATCTACAGTCATGTCGAGGCGATGGAATACGGCCCTGCGCATCTGCTCGCGGGCGGCATGGTGCTGTTCTCCTTCGTCGTGCTGCTCGGTCTTTACCTCGCTGGCGGCAAGTCGTGGCGGGTGACCCGATGAGCGAGAAACAGGCGATCTGGATGCGCGTGCATTTCAAAATGCAGCGGGACGGCTTCGAGCTGGATGCCGCGTTCAGCGCGCCGCCGGTCGGCGTCACCGCGCTGTTCGGCCCGTCCGGTTCCGGCAAGACCACGTTGCTGCGTTGTATCGCGGGTCTTGAGCGCACACAGGGCTGGCTGCATGTGAACGGCGAGTTGTGGCAGGACGAGAAGACTTTTGTGCCGGTGCATCTAAGGCCGCTGGGCTATGTGTTCCAGGAGGCCAGCCTGTTCCCGCATTTGTCGGTGCGCGCCAATCTGGAATACGGCTACAAGCGCATCGTGCCATCCGAGCGCCGTGTGCAGCTCGATCAGGTGGTGGAATGGCTGGGGTTATCGCACCTGATCGAGCGCAATGACCCTGCACAACTCTCGGGCGGCGAACGCCAGCGCGTCGCCATCGGCCGCGCGCTGCTCACCAGCCCGCGCATCCTGCTGATGGACGAGCCGCTGTCCGCGCTCGACACGACGAGCAAGCAGGAGATATTGCCGTATCTGGAGCGGCTGCATCGCGAGCTGAATATCCCCGTGCTCTACGTCAGCCATGCGCTGGACGAGGTCGCGCGGCTGGCCGACCATCTGGTGCTGCTGGAAAAAGGCCGCGTGATCGCCAGCGGCGCGCTCGGCGAAACGCTCGCGCGCCTCGACCTGCCCACCGCGCATTTCGACGATGCGGGCGCGGTGATCGAAGCGGAAGTGGCGCGGCACGACGAGGCCTATCACCTGACGCAACTGGATTTTCCCGGCGGCAGCCTGTGGGTGGGCAGGGTGGATCAGCCTTTCGGCACAAGCGTGCGCGCCCGCGTGCTGGCGCGCGACGTGAGTATCGCCACGCAGGCGCCGGAAGGCAGCAGCATCAACAACATCCTGAACGCGCGCATCGAAGAGATACGCGACGAAGGGCCGGACAAGGTGATCGTGCGCATGCAGGTCGGCGAGTCGCAGATGCTGCTGTCGCGCATCACCCGCCGCTCGCGCGACCATCTCGGGTTGGGCGAGGGCATGTTTGTGTGCGCGCAGGTGAAGAGCGTGGCCTTGATGTAGCCCGGATGAAGGCCGCAGGCCGGAATCCGGGGAATGCTCCCGGATTTCACTTCGTTTCATCCGGGCTACTTTGACTTGGAGCATGTAATGAAGGTTGAAATCAATTTCGCTACCGCAGAAGACCTGCCGCAACTGGCCGATCTGCTCGCCGAGTTATTCACGCTGGAGAGCGACTTCCGGCCCGAGCGCGACAAGCAGTTGCGCGGCCTGCAACTGATAATCGACGAACCCTTACTGGGCAGGCTGTTTGTGCTGCGTATCAATGACAAGGTTGCAGGCATGGCCAACGCGCTGATCACCGTCAGCACCGCGGAAGGCGGGCGCGTGCTGCTGCTGGAAGACGTGATCGTATCTCGCGCACATCGCGGCGGCGGCTTCGGGCGAATGCTGGTCGAGCATGTGCTGGACTGGGCGCACGAACAGGGCATGACGCGCGTCACGCTGTTGGCCGACCGCGACAACCATGCCGCGCTGGATTTCTACCGCAGGCTCGGTTTCGAAACTTCGCACATGACCGTGCTGCGCAAGAACCTGCCGTCTTTATGACTCCAGAAAACTGCGCTGCAACCTTTCCGGCGAGATCACGACGATCATGCCGCTG
The DNA here is from genome assembly GCA_001801085.1 of Gallionellales bacterium GWA2_60_142. GTDB lineage: Bacteria > Pseudomonadota > Gammaproteobacteria > Burkholderiales > Gallionellaceae > Gallionella. The sequence goes on from MGWR01000014.1 coordinate 8,014, forward strand.
TGCGGATCGCGCGGGTCGGGTTTGACCAGGCTTTCCGACAGGGTGCTGCCGGCGAGCATGCCGGAGATTTTTTCGATGCGCTCCGCCGGGATCTCCGGGATTTCGCCGAGCTCGTCCACCATCACGCCCAGCAATACGCCGGGTTTGAGTTCGATCACGACGATCTGCGGGTCGCCGCCGTGGGCGCGCTGCATGTCGGATTGACCGAGCATGCCCCATAGCGCGACGATGGGGATCAGGGTCTCGCGGAACATCAGGTAACCGAGCATGTTTTCGCCCGAGCCGGGCACGCTGGTGAGGCCCTTGGTGTCCACGGCTTCCACCACATGGCGCGACTCTATGCCCAGCCAGTGGTTGTCCACGTAGAAGGTGGCGATCTCCACCGATTCGCTGTCGCTTTCTACCTTGCCGTTGATGCGCTGCAAACGGTTGCGCGATGCGCTCGCGTTGCGGTGGCGTTCTTCGCGGGGCTTTTCGCCCAGCGGCGTGAGCACCAGCGCGACCACGTCGTTGCGGTAGGCGTCCTCTTCGCTCTTGTATTCGCGATAGCCCTTGGAGACGCTCGCGCCGACCGCGTAATAGTGACCGTTGTATACGGCGATGCCGGAATGGCTGTGGCCGTTGTTCAGGCGGAAATACTGTTCGTCGATCTCCAGCGTGTCGCCCGGATGCAAAGTGTCCAGCGTGGCCGCGAGCACGCGGCGGTTGCGTTCGGCGAATACGCCGAAGCAGCCGGGCGGCACCTCGCCTTTTTCGTCGCGCGGCAGGGCGTCGTTCAGCATCGCGTCGAATTGTGGCGCGGAGTCGAACACGATGCCGATGCCGCCGACGACCTTGCGGCTGTCGGTGGGATCGAACACCGCCGCCGCGTAGATGTAGGTGTGCAGCTCCCGATACAGCGGCGTGGGGGCGAAGGGCGATACCGCGTAATCCTGGCTGTCGGTCAGTTGCAGGGTCTGGCGCACCCAGTCCTCGCCCAGTTGCTGGCCGCAGCAATCGCGGTAGCTCGGGTTGGATACGGCGACGACCACGCCGGTGCGGTCGAACAGCACGAGGTTGTCGTAGACGGTGTACAGGCTGTTGATGTGCGCCAGCGTCTCGCTCGCCTGTTTGCGCGCGGCCTCGTCGATTTGTGGCGAGGAAAGGATATTGCGGAACACCGGGGCGAGCGCCCACCAGCGGCAATCGTTGGCGCGCTCGTACAGGTTGCGGTCCATGATGTCTATCGCCAGCGCCGCCTGGAACTGGCTGTCTTGCAAGATGGACGACACCACCATCTGGTGCAGGTTGCCGATGGAGCATTCGAACACGTTCTGCGTCTTCTGCCCGGTGTTGCTGATTTCCCACAGCAGCACCTTGGAGAAGGCCGGGTTCATCGCCTGGCGGTCGTTGCTGCGCTGGCTGACATTGCCGTTCCACACCGAGCGGTTGAGCCCGCGCTGGATGCAGGCGGCCTGCACCGGAATCTCGCGCAGGGCGCTGCCGAACAGGTTGGGGTTGCTCATCACCGCGTGCAATGCGTCGGCGGGAATGTCGCTCATGTTCAGGCCGGCATCATGCTCGAACGCATGATCCAGCGGCATCATCACCTGCCCGTACCAGCCCGGCCCCATGTAACCCTGATAGCCCTGCGTGGCTCGGGTGACGGCGAGATATTCGCGCCCGGCGGCGCGCACGACCTTCCAGTCGCCGTCGAGCGCCATCGCGAGTTTCGCGCCGACCGGGATATGCCAGTGGTCGCTGCTGGCGATGACCCGGCCCTCGCGGTCGAGCAGGGTAATCGCGCTCCAGTCGTGCTGGCCGGACAGGTTGGCGAAGATGCGTTCGGTCTCGTTGGCGAAGCGGAAATTCAGGCACAGCACGCCGAGATTCTCGCCTTGCTCGTCGGCCACGCGGCAGGAGTAGATCAGCGCGGCATCTTGGCGCGGCGCGAGATCGCTCTTGCGGAAGGTCTCGACATAGGCGGCGTTGGTCGCGAGCGACTCGCGCACCAGCGGGTCGTTGCTGTGCGTCACATGGTTGTGCTCGTCGAGCTGCAACAGCACGTTGCCTTCGGTGTCCAGCAGCAGGATGTTGGAATAGACCGAATACTTGCGCGCGTATTCGCGGAAGTGCGCCAGCAGCAGCGCATTCCGTTTCGA
>MGWR01000015.1 GCA_001801085.1 Gallionellales bacterium GWA2_60_142
CAGTATCCGGAAGTGGTGTTCCAGGGGGAGGCTTCGTCATGAATATATTGGTGGTGGAAAATGAAACCGGAGCGATGGCAGCGCTGCTGGGGAAGTTATCCGATCCGGATTTGATTGTCAGCTCATCCCCGGCTGAAGATGCGGTCGCACAAGCCAAAGACAAAAGGCCTGATCTGGTTATTGTCGATGCGGCCGGTTTGCCCAAAAAATCCGGCTATAAGGTTTGCCGCAAATTTAAGCTGGAAGACCAGACCGGCAGGATACCCGTGCTGTTGTTGCTGGCCGTCGGAGATCATGCGGCATGGAAGGAGCTGATCGAATCCGGCGCCGACGATTTCATGCTCCCCCCCTTCGACGAGGATGCCTTGCAGGCAAAGCTCAATCTGTTGCAGCGGCAACAGGCAACGCACCATCATCTGTTGCGCAGCCATGCGCACATCGAGCAGGAAATCCGGCTGTCGCGCCACATGTTCGAGGCGATTACCAAGCGGCAGCGGGAACAAGTCGAGTATCTGGAGTACTGGAGTCTGGCGGCGGGGCGCTTCTCGGGAGATTTGTTCATCTACGAGCGGACGCCGGATGGGCGATTGCATGCCTTCGTCGCGGATTTCACCGGACATGGCCTGTCGGCCGCGGTGGGGGCGTTGCCCGCCTCCGATGCGTTTTTCGCGATGTCGCGCAAAGGCCTGAGCCTGCGCGAGATCGTGACGGAGATCAATCGCAAGTTATACGAGTTGTTGCCGACCGGGATGTTCTGCGCGGCGACGCTGCTCAGCATCAACAAGGATCACAGCGCAGTCGAGATATGGAACGGCGGCGTGCCGGCGGTGCTCATGTTTGACCGCGCAGGCAGCTTGAAATACAGGGCGGATTCCAGCAACCTGCCGCTGGGCATCCTCCCGCCGGAAGAGCTTTTTGCCCAGACGGCAGTGCATGAGCTGGCCGGGATCGGCTCGCTCGTGGTGTGCAGCGACGGGCTCATAGAAGCGCATAACGCGCAGGCGGAAATGTACGGCGAAACGCGCCTGATCGATGCCGTCGGCCATGGCAGTGGCAGCGGTGCGCTGCTGAATGGCATCAGGGGCGATGTGCTGGAATTTTTCGACGGCATCGAGCCGCACGACGACATTTCACTGGTGGTGATCGAGATGCAGGAAGGCGGCGTCCATGGGTAAGCAGAAGAAATTCTTCGACGACTTGCTGTCCGTATTGCACAGCAAGGAAAAAGACCGCGAATTGCGGGACTTGTATGCGGAATTGATGGAGCAGAATCTCGACGGCATGCTGGTGGTTGATCGGGACGGCATCATCCGCTACGCCAATAAGGCGGCAAGCAAGTTGTTCCATCGCAAGAAAGCCAAGGATATGGAAGGGGAGCAATTCGCCTTCAGCCCATCCTCCACCGAGGTGTCGGAAATTGAAATCGCCGCCGGCGGAGATCGACTCGTTTCGGTCGATATGCAGGCTATCCTGATACGCTGGAAAAAGGAAACGATGCAACTGGTTGTGTTGAGGCAACGCTCCGACCACAGCCAGGTCAGGGAAAACCTGAAAAAGACCACCGAACGCCTGCATGCCTTGATCAACGCAGCTCCGCTGGGCATCGTAGCACTCGATAACAACGGGCGGGTCAGCCTGTGGAACAAGGCGGCGGAAAAAATATTCGGGCAAGGCGAGAAGGCATTGCGCGGGCGCGATTTTGTGCAGCACCTGTCGATCGAAGGTTCGCGTTTGCACGACTTGATCGAGCGTGTGTTGAGCGGGGCGCAATACACCGAATATGAGTTGGTCGAAAAGATGGACGACCTCGATATATGCCTGCATGTTTCGGCGACGCCGTTGCGCGATGCCGGCGGAATGATCAGCGGGGCGATGTTGCTGATTGCCGATTTCACCGAAACCAAACGCGTGCAAGAGGCGCTGCGGAACAGCACGGAACATTTGCGCCGGGTGATGACCCATACGCCGCTGTCGATATTCAGCCTGGACGACGGCTTGCGCTACACCTGGGTGCTGAACACGTTTTGCGGCTTTTCGTCGGAGGCGATGCTGGGCAAAACGGATGCCGAACTGTTCGGCGACGAGGCCGCAGCCGAGTTTGTCGGCCTGAAGCAGGCCGCGATGCAGGGCCGCAGCATCCAGCGCGGCGAAATCACGATCCAGCGTGCGGGCCGTCCGTATTGCTACGACATCACCATAGAGCCCATTCTCGACGCGGAGGGAACGCCCACGGACGTGGCTTGCACCGCGCTGGATATTACCGTGCTGCGCAGCGTGGAAGTGCATGCCGCTTTCATCGCGCAGCACGATATTTTGACCGGCTTGCCCAACCGCAGCCTGTTCCGCGACCGTCTCCAGCAGGTTTTCGTGCTGGCGGAGCGCAACGGAATCGAGCGCTTCGCGCTGCTCCATCTGGGGCTGGACCGTTTCAACGACATCAATCAATCGCTGGGCCACGCAATGGGAGACCGCTTGCTCAAGGAGGTTGGTAGCCGGTTGCAGGAAATATGCTTCGACGCCGACACGGTGGCGCGTTTCAGCGGAGACGAGTTTTTGATTCTCGCGCACAACATCCGCGCCAGCCAGGATGTCGTCGTGCTTTGCCGAAAAATATTCACGGCGCTGGCATTGCCGTTCTGTGTCGGCGAGCATGAGGTGTTCCTTTCCGCCGGAGTCGGTATAGCCGTTTATCCAGAAGACGGGGATTGCGTCGATAGCATGCAACGCAATGCAGATTCGGCATTGCATCAGGCCAAGGACAACGGCAGCGGGAGTTTCCTGTTCTTCAGCCCGGACATGAATTCGCGCGCCATGCAAAAACTGGCGCTGGAAAACGATTTGCGGCATGCGCTGGAGCGCGAAGAGCTGCTGGTGTATTACCAGCCGCAGATACGTCTATCGGATAATGCCATCGTCGGAGTGGAAGCCTTGCTGCGCTGGAAGCATCCCGAACGCGGCATGATTTCGCCCGACCAGTTCATCCCGCTGGCCGAACAAACCGGCCTGATCGTGACGATAGGCGCATGGGTATTGCATACGGCTTGCAAACAGCAGGTCGCATGGTGCGATGCCGGGTTGCCGCCGCTGCGCGTCGCGGTCAACCTGTCGGCGGTGCAGTTGCAGCATGGCGACCTGAAACAGACTGTCATGCGGGCGCTCGAAGAGAACGGCATGCAGCCGGGCTACCTGGAACTGGAGCTGACCGAGAGCATGTTGATGGACAAGAGCGGGGATATGGTCAGCACGCTATGCGACCTGAAGGCGCTGGGGATCAACCTGTCGGTGGACGATTTCGGCACCGGTTATTCGTCGTTGAGTTATCTGAAGAGCTTTCCGCTGGACATCCTGAAAATAGATAAATCGTTTGTCAGCGGGCCGGACGTAAACGTTGAAAACATCGAAATCGTGCGGGCGATAGTGGCGATGGCGCATGCCTTGCACCTGAGGGTGATCGCCGAAGGCGTGGAAACCGCCGATCAACTCGAATTGCTGCGCGAATTCGACTGCGACTACGTGCAAGGATTTTTCTTCAGCCGGCCGATTCCGGCTGATGAGCTTGCCCGATTGCTCGGAGAATGCATGCACGCATCCGGCTTCGGACGACTGGCGCAGCCCGCGAGTGTGCGGAACGAGGACTATGCGGAGGCTTGAAGTCGGGATGGACAACGTAGGTTGAAGGCGCATTTGCATACCCGCGCCGACTCCGAAAAAATTTTCTTCAATTAACATTACTGTCATGTCGGTCACTTAGTCTGGAAGTCCTGAAACGATTAGACGAGGGGGTTAAGATCATGGGCATAAATGTAAACATTCCGGTTGGGGCGGCACGCATAGCGATGCCCAGGAAGTTCGACTTTACGATGTACCACGGGTTTATCAAATCCTGCACGACGTTGCTTGAAAATTCCGCAGTGCGCGAAATCGAGGTCGAGTTGAGCGCGGTGGAGCATCTGGATACTTTTGCGCTGGATATGCTGATTCTGTTGAAAGAGCGCGCCGCTGCCGCCAACAAATCCATATCGCTGCTGAATATTTCCACGCGGGTGCTCCAGACGCTTGAACTCACCCATCTCGACGCCAATATCAGGTACGCACCGGTCACGCAAGCCGATGATTCCGTCGAGTCTTCGTGCGTTCCGGCATACGGAAAATTTGAGGGATTGCGACAGGACTTATCTGCAAGCTATTAACCTCTCCGATGCATTATGAAAATGACGCGACAAGAGTTTCACACCATGTGGAATAAGGATGTGAGCAATGCCAAAGGCATTGAGAATCTGATTCCCTCGGTATTCTGCCTCGAAAATGTCCAGTGCTTGCCGGATGACAAGGGGGGCTTTAACTATCGGGCCACTCTCTGTCATGATCAGGCTTGCATTATGGTGTCGTTCAACTGCGCCGAATTCGATTCCACTCTCGAACGCGGACAGTTTGTCTTCGTCAATTGGCTTCCGACGATGCAGTCCAGCCACGGCGCGATACAGATCGAAGGCCTCATTGCGCTGAATAGTCCTGCAATCCCCCCTCTAGAATTCGATCCTTGCTGGGACGTGCCGCATACATCGAAGAGCGTTGACCGGCATCTGATGAATTGCGCACGCAGCCTGTGGCATATTTCATCGAAGGAAATGCGGCGCATGATGCTGGCCACCATTGTCGCGCAAACAGTGCGTTCGGAGCGGTGACGAGTTGGAACAGCTTGTCGAAATTGGCCGCGTTCAGCAGTTTGAGCACGTAGCTGGTGGGATTTTCTTCAGCATTTCCATATAGGCCTGCTTGAAGTTTAGATGGATGTTGAAGTTGGTGATGAAGCTATCCCGGCGTAATCGCGGTCACAGATGCAGCGAGGTCGAGGCGATGGCACCGCCGAGCAGCGCTCCCGCCAGCACATCGCTGGGGTAATGCAAACCCAGCACGGGGCGCGAAATCGCGACCAGCGCGGTGAACGGCCATACCAGCCAGAACAGCGCGGGGAAGTAGGCGACGGCGACGATGCTGAACGCGACGGCATGCAGCGTGTGACCGGAAGGGAAACTGAACTGGTCCAGCGTCTTGCCGACGCAGACGATGTCGGGGTAGACGTTGAACGGGCGCGGCCGCAGGGTCTTGCCTTTGATGAGTTTGTAGATCGCGGTGCAAACCAGCCCGACGGCGAGCATGTGCAGCACGGCGGGCAGCGCCTCGCTCTGGTAGCGCAGCAGCAATGCCGCCATCAGCAGATACCAGAACACGCCGTCGCCGAGGCGGCTGGCGATGCGAAACAGGTTGCGTACCGACAGGTAACGGCTCTGCCGGTTGCAGAACTGGCAGAGTTCTACATCCCACCGGATAAGGAAGAATTCGCGTAGCGATTCGTTCGCCTGGCTGCGCCCCCCTCGCTTCGCTCTCCCCGCTAGCGGGAGAGGAGAGCGAAGCGAGGAGCCGAGGAGAGGGGAACGGGCATGGCGAGGTTCCTCATCAGGGGCGGCATAGTTGCCATGTCCGTTAATCTGTTGCAGGTGAAGGTTAAGTCTGGACATTTTTTCCTCCCTGTTCGCGCGCGAGATCGGTTAGCACCGTTTCCATCTGACCCATGATGTGATCCCAGGTCAGCGACTCCACGGTTTGGCGCGCGCCGTTGCGGATGCGACGGATACGTTCCATGTCGGCGACCAGACCGCCCGCTTGGGCGACGAATGCGGCGGTGTCATCGAACGGCGCGAGCAGGCCGTTCACTTCGTGGCGGATATGCTGGCGCGCGGCGGCGTAGTCGTAGGCGATGGTCGCGAGTCCGCTGGCCATCGCTTCCACGGTGACATTGCCGTAGGTCTCGGTCAGGCTGGGGTAGAGGAAGATGTCGCCCGAGGCGTAATGCGCGGCAAGGTCTTCGCCGGTGCGCATGCCGGCGAAGATCACATGCGGATGCTGTTTCTCCAGCGCGGCGCGCACCGGGCCGTCGCCGACCATCACCAGCCTGGCATCGGGCCGGGTTGCGCGCATCCGCTCGAATGCCTGGATCGCCACCGGCAGATTTTTCTCCGCCGCGAGGCGGCTGACGAGGACCGCCACCGGCGTGTCGTCCGCGACCCCCCAGGCATTGCGCAACTCCGCGTTGCGTTTGGCCGGATGGAACAGTTCCGTATCGACGCCGCGCGAAACCACTATCACGTCCTTGTATCCGGTAAGCAGCAGTTCCTGTCGCAAGGCTGCGGTCGGCACCAGCGTGCAGTCGGTGCGGTTGTGGAAATGGCGCAGGTAGGAAGCGATAGGCTTGTTCAACCATCCCACGCCGTAGTGCTGGCTGTAGTTGTGGAAGTTGGTGTGGAAGTCGGTGCTGACGGGAATGCCCAGCTTGCGCGCGGCGGAGCAGGCCGACCATCCCAACGGTCCTTCGGTCGCGATATGCACGATGTCCGGGCGCTGTTGCCGCCACAGGCGCAACAGCTTATTTTTAGTCGGCAGTCCGGCCCTCAGTTCGGGATAACCGGGGAGTTGCATTCCCGTGACCAGTGTCTCTTCGAACAGCTCGGTGTGCTGCGGTGCATCCTGCTGGTGCTGGCGGGGCCGGATCAGGTGGATCCTGTGCCGGCGCTTGATCAGCCCCTCTACCATGCGACCGAGGGTGATGGCGACGCCGTTCACCTCGGGCAGGTAAGTTTCGGTTACCAGTGCGATGTGCAATGGCGCTTGAGCAGTGCGGTCTGGTGTATTCATGACGCACATCCTGTCGCGCTCATGTGACTGATTGATGATGTTTTCTTGAATAATTTATTAATTCGCAAGCGGCAGCAGATCGGCGGTGCGGCTGACATGTAACTGTAGTATTCGTCGGCTAGTCTGGTTCTATTCTATGGAATAGAAAGTACCGAAGATCATGCGCTTGCCGAAACGCCATATCACCGAGAACCTGATCCCCGCGCTGGAAAAATTACGGGATGCCGCCGTTGCGATGGAGCACGACTATCGCGCGAAGGTGACTTGTATCGATCCCTTGTATCAGGCCAGCGCCAACAACCTGATGCACTACCTCGCGTTGCGCCAGAGCGATATACGCGAGTTGCAGCAGGATTTGGCGCTGCTCGGACTCAGCCGGCTCGGGCGTGCCGAGGCGCATGCGCTGAGCAGCATCGATGCGGTGCTGCATGCATTGCGTGCGCTGGTCGGACTGTCCGGGAGCAACCATGGTCAGGCGCCCGCCATCGACATCAGGAGCGGAGAGGCTCGGCTCAACGAACATGCCGTCGCGCTGCTGGGCATGCCTTCGGACAAGCATGCCACCCGCATTATGGTGACGATGCCTTCCGAAGCGGCCGTGGATGCGAAACTGGTGCGCGACTTGCTGGCGGCGGGCATGGACATTATGCGCATCAATTGCGCCCACGACGGGCCGGACGCATGGCTGGCTATGATCCGCCACCTGCGCGATGCGGAGCGAGAGCTGGGGCGCACCTGCAAGGTGTACGCCGATCTGGCTGGGCCGAAGCTGCGCACCGGCGCTATCAGTGCGGCCGGTCGGCTGGCCGAATTCAAGGTGAAGCGCGATGTCCGCGGGGCCGTCACGGCTCCGTCCAGAATATGGCTCACCCCGGCGCACCATCAGGAGGCACCCGCATTTCCGGTCGATGGTGCGTTGCCGATAGACGAAGTTTTGCTGCGGGCGGTGCGTTCCGGCGACATCATCGAGGTCGATGACACGCGGGGCTCCAAGCGCAGTCTGCTCGCCATGGAAAAATCCGGTTCATCATGGCTTGCGCATTGCCAGCAGCACGCGTTTATCGCCGAGGGTGCTGGTTGCAAGCTCTACCGTAAAGACAATCTGCTGGTTCAGGGCAAGGTCGCCAAACTGCCGGAAGTTTTTCAGCCCATCCTGCTCAAGACCGGCGATGAACTGATGCTCACGCGCGATCAGGCCTCAGGCAGCCAGGCGCACTACGACGATCATGGCAAGTTGCTCGGCCCCGCCCGTATTCCCTGCACGCTGGACGCGGTGTTCGATGCGGCCCAGCCCGGCCAGCCGGTATGGCTGGACGACGGCAAGATCGGCGGCACGGTGTCGGCTAACGATGGCAAGGTCATCACGGTGCAGATTACGCATGCGGCTCCGCAGGGCAGCAAACTGCGCGCGGAGAAGGGCATCAATTTGCCGGAGACGGATTTGAACACGCCGGCGCTGACCGAAGCCGACGCCGAGAATCTGCGTGTGCTGGTATCTCATATCGACGTGATCGGATTGTCGTTCGTGCGGACATCTGAAGATGTGCTGGCATTGCATCGCCAACTGCAAGAGGTCGGCGCAGGTCATTTGGGGACGGTGCTCAAGATCGAGACGCGCCAGGCCTTCGAAAACCTGCCGATGATCTTGCTGACCAGCCTATGCCGGCCACCGGTCGGGATCATGGTGGCGCGCGGCGATCTCGCGGTGGAAATCGGTTTCGAGCGTCTGGCCGAGGTGCAGGAAGAAATACTCTGGCTGTGCGAGGCCGCACATATTCCGGTGATCTGGGCGACCCAGGTGCTGGAGAGCATGGCCAAGAACGGCATCCCTACACGCGCCGAGGTATCGGACGCCGCGCTGGCGATCCGCGCCGAATGCGTCATGCTCAACAAGGGGCCGCACATCGTGGAAACGCTGAGCTTCCTGAGCGGTGTGCTCGAACGCATGAGCGGTCACCAGGTCAAGCGTCGCCCGACGATGCGGCGTCTGTCCGTGTCGCATATTCCGGAGCATGAGCAATGAGGGCGTTTCAGTCCGCCGTGCATGAGGCATGGATTTTGTAGGTAATTATTTTTGTAACCAAGGGGAATAATATGGCAGTGCAGAAAGCGACATCGAAGAAAACGGCAACCGGAATAGTTTCAAACGAAAAAGTTTCAACCGGCAAGACTACGGCGATTAAAGCTGCCAAGGCGAACGTTGCTGCCGATGCCGCAAAAAAGGTTGCGTTGAAAAAATCAGCCAAGGTCGCGGCAGAGTCGAAAAAAACGAAGCAGACAACGGCGAAAAAAACTATCGTCAGCACGGTAGCCGAGAACAAGGCTGTGGCGACGAGAGTTGCAAAAAAGGCTGCGGGCACTAAAAGCAAAGCCGCGAATAAAGCCAATCCGCCATCGGTCGGCTATTCCACGGAGCATCGTTACCGCATGATAGAGACCGCCGCTTACTTCATCGCCGAGCGCAGCGGTTTTCAAGGCGACACCACCGAACATTGGCGAGTAGCCGAGTTGGAGATTGCGCAACTTTTGGGTGAATGAAGTCGGTGCTTATGCCTGGTTTTCAGTAGGTCGGGTTAGGCCTGCAAGGTCGTAACCCGACGGATGGATTTGCAGGATAAACGTCGGGTTACGCTGTGCTAACCAGACCTACGAAACTACGAAACTTCTGGGTTGATCTCCGAATGGAAACGGCCTCCCGTCTTGCGACGGGAGGCCGTTTTGTTTTGCGGAAGGCTTGCGCCGTTCTGGAGCGCTATCGCCAGAGCATCAATCCCCATACCACCACGGTATTGGCCAGACTGACCAGCACGGCGGCGCTGCCGATATCCTTGGCGCGCTTGGCAAGGTCGTGGTTGTCCAGTGAGATGCGGTCCACCGTGGCTTCGATCGCGGAATTGAGCAGTTCGACGATGATTACCAGCAGCACGCTGGCGATCATCAGCGCCTTGCCGACCGGGGCGACTGGCATCCAGAGCGCCAGCGGTATCAGCACGGCGGCCAGCAATACTTCCTGACGGAATGCATCTTCGTGTTTGTAGGCGGCGCGGAAACCGTCCAACGAATAGCCGAACGCATTCCACAAACGCCTCAATCCGGTCTTGCCTTTGTATGGGCTTTCCATTTCTGCTCCATTGTCGATGACGATCATTCGCGTTGTGTGAAATAAAAACGGGCATCCGAAGATGCCCGCCTGTCTTCCGGATGACTACACCCTTACGGGCGCATCCATGCTTAGAAGTTGTGCTGCATGCCGAACGAGAACACGGAAGGTGAAGCGCCCACGCCGTTGACGGTGCCGGCGGAAGCCGTGCTCTGGCTGAGGCCGTAGTTGCTGGCGGTGCCGTTGTTGATGCGGGAGTAGATCGCATACAGCTTGGTGCGCTTGCTCAGGCCGTGGTCGTAGCCCAGGCTGAACTGGTTTGCATCGGTGTTGGCGGTCGCACCCAGTTGGCCGGCCTTGCCGTAAGCGATCTTGAACGCGTCCATGCCCATCTTGTATTTGCCGGACAGGTAGTAGGCATTGTGGCCGCGGGCATTCGCACCCAGCGCGCCTGCGTTGTCGTCGGTCTTTTCGTACACGAAGCCCAGACCCAGCGCGTCGATGTCATATCCAACGCCCAGTTTCCATGCCGATTCTTTGGTGCCCAGCAGGCTGCTGAGTTTGTGCTCTTCGTACCCCAGTGCGGCGTAGAGGGCATCGGCCTTGTACGAACCCATCAGGCTCAGCGCGTTGGACTTGGCTTGTGCGGAGGTGGTGTTGGCTTCCGCCAGGTTGACGTAGGCGATCGCACCGGTGAAGCCGTTCAGGTTCGGGGTGATGTAGGCGAGCACGTTAGGCTGGCGACCGTCGAAAGCGGCAAAGGCGGAATCGACGGTGGAAGGGCTGGTCACGCCGCCCAGCAGTGCGCGGTTATCGGCGATGCTGTCGCCGAAGATGTCCAGGCTACGCGTAGCCAGCTTGTACGGGGTGTCGTGACGGCCCATCAGCACGGTGCCCATGCTGTCGCTCTTCAGGCCGAGGAAGGTGTTGCGGGTGCCGAAGTTGCCGCCGGTCTCGTCCATGTTGATCTGCTGCTCGATCTGCCAGACTGCGGTCAGGCCGTCGCCCAAGCCTTCGGAGCCCTTGAAGCCCAGCTTGGACACGTTGCTCGACACGTTGTTCTTGCTCGCGCCGGCTACGCCTGCAGCGGAAGAGCCGGTGCTGATGACGTCGAACGACAGGTCGGCCTTGCCGTAGATGCTCACATTGCCGGTGTCGGCCAGAGCGGATGTCGAGAAGGCGGCTGCTGCCAGCGCGACGACGATCAGTTTCTTTTGCATTTGCATCGTTAAATCCTCCAGTTGTTTATAAGCCGCCCTAATGCGACCCGCGCATCCTAGTCGGCGAATGTGAAAATCCGGTTACGGAAAAATGACAGATTTGTTACGGGCGCGACGACGAAAATATTTGTGCGGCCCGGGTGCGGAGCGGTGGTTTCCGTGGGAGCGACTTTATAACCAGCGACTTGGCTGACGTAGTTTGCCAGCGTAGTCGAATGGCTAGTAATTCCATCAGTCGCGAAAGGACGTGGAGTCATAGTGTGACCAATCGCGACTGAAGTCGCTCCCACAAATGCGTCGCTCCCACAAGTTTTCAGATATGGGCCAGAAACAGAATCTCGGCGCCGAATGCGAAGATGGACGAGATGCCCCAGATCACGCCTTCGGCGAGTGCGTGTTGCAATTTTTCACTGGGGGCCCTGAAGACGATGGAGCCAATTATCAGGACGATAGCAATGACAGGTACAAACGGCAGCATGGAAAGCAGGGTCATCTGGTTTTCTCCTTCTATATGGGCATACAGCGGTGGCGATTATTTGAGGAAGTGATTGGCATAACGGCTGCTCATCCGCGACATCGGCAGCAGAATCAGCAGGTCGGCGGTGTTGAATTCCGGGTCCCAGGCCGGTTCGCCGCAGATCCACGCGCCGAGGCGCAGATAGCCCTTCAGCAGCGGCGGAATGGGCGCATCCAGATAGGGATTCAGCGCATCCAGCGGCAGCGGGTTGCGCGGGAACACGCTGTATTCGATGGGCGCGCCGTAGATGCGGTGGAGCTTGCGGTAGAGGCTGGCCGCGACATGGCCGCCGTCGGCGATGCTGATGCTGGCGCAGCCGATCAGGTATTCCTGGCGGTTGTGCTGCATGTATTGCGCGATGCCGCCCCACAGCTGGGTGATCGTCGCGCCGTCGCGGTAGTCGCGATGCACGCAGGCGCGGCCGATTTCGACCATGCGCTCGCGCAGGTGCAGCAATCGGGTCAGGTCGAATTCGGTCTGCGCGTAATAGCCGCCGATTTTTTGCGCCTGGTCGGGGGAGAGTATCCGGTAGGTGCCGACCACGCGGTTGTCGTCCGACTCGCGCACCAGCAGGTGTTCGCAGTATTTGTCGTAGATGTCGCGGTCTATTCCTTCCGCCGCGCTGGGCAGGCTGGCGCCCATTTCCTCCGCGAATATCTTGTAGCGCAGACGCTGTGCTTCCCATACCTCGTCGTCGTTATGCGCCAGGCTGGTGATCAGGCGGCTTTTGACCGCAGTCTGGGGCTGTAGGTTGAGTTCCCGCATTGCATTCTCCGGATCGGTTGATGAATACGTGCAGGGTAGGCAAGCTCTGTTGCGGCGTGATGACGGGAATGTGACGGAAGTGTGAATTCTCGCCTAAGAGCCTATTTCAGTAGGTTTCCTGCCCAGCGCCGTTTGCCTGCGGGATGCAGTGCAAGGCGCGGGCTGCGCAGTGGAGTCATTCTCCACAAGCAGGCCGCAACGCCGCAATGCGCCCGCAGGCAAACGGCCCTCCGGGTTGGCGTCGGGCGCGGCGTCTGCGGCGTTGCAGCGCTCGACGATGGAATGACCATCGTCAGTTCATGCGCGATGGCTTGTTGCGCGGCGCGTGCCAGCGTCCGGCGGTTCTCTCCGGCGGTCGCCAGCGCGGGGGCGAAGGTCAGCCAGGCATCGAAACGGCGGCCGCGCAGGATGCGCCAGATGGAGCCGGACAGCGTCATGTCGCCGACATAGGCGGCGGCATCGCAGTGTCCGCCGTCCTCGTGCCGGTAGCGTAGCGCGACCGGCACGAGGACGACCCCTGCGTCGATCGCCGGCTGGATCAGCGCCGAGTGGAAATGCCCGACCCCGCGGCCGTCGGTGGAGGTTCCCTCCGGGAACAGCGAGACGCGGGCGCCCCGTTCGAGTTGTGCGGCGACATGGCGGTTGACCGTCGCGGCATTCCTGCGCAGGTCGCGATCGATGAAAATCGTGCCGGTGCGCCGGCACAGCCAGCCGATAAGCGGCCAGCCGCGCACCTCGGACTTGGCGACGAAGCGCGACGGACGGACCGCATTCAGCGCGAAGATGTCCAGCCAGGAGACATGGTTGGCGACGATCAGGCAGGCGTTTCCGTCGCGCGCGGACGGCAGCCCATCGACACGGACGCCGACGCCGAGTATGGACAGCAACTGCCTGCTCCAGGATTGCAGCATCCGGTGCTGCCGGCCCGGCGGCAGGTGGGGGTAGGGAAGCGCCAGCAGCATCCCCCAGGCGAGGTGCAGGGCGAGGCGGGCGCCCCGGAGCAGCGCCCGCACGCTCATGCCATCCTCGCGGCCGAGAGGCGGAATTGCGAAACCATCTGCTGCAGGATGTCGGCGGCGCTGGCCAGGCCGGCCATCTCGTGCCGGGTCGTCTCGATCTCGCCGGTGGTCGAGGTGGTAATCCGGGTCACGTCCGCGATATGTCCGGCGATCAGTCGGCCTTCCCGGGATTGCATCTCGGTGGCGAGCGCGATCTGCTGCATCATCTCCGCCACCAGCCGTATCGAGGTCCCGGCTTCGGCCAGCAGCTCGCCTATCCTGTCGCCCTGCGCCACGCCGGTGCGGACGCCGCTACGCGTCGCATCCATCGCCGAGATCGCGTCGCGTGACGATTGCTGCACCTCGCCCAGCAGGCCGGAAATGTCCTTCGCGGAGGCGGTGGTGCGTTCAGACAGCAATCGCACCTCGTCGGCCACGACGGCGAAGCCGCGCCCGTGCTCCCCGGCGCGGGCCGCCTCGATGGCCGCGTTCAGTGCCAGCAGGTTGGTCTGGTCGGCTATGTCACGGATGATGTCGCTGATGCTGCCGATGCGCTGCAGCGTGAGGTCGAACTGTCGCATCGTCTGCGCCGAGGATTCCACGGTGGCGTCCAGTTGCTGCAGCAGCGACGAGGTCTCCTGTCCAACGATGCCGACTTCGCCGATTTTCGCGCCGGCGGTCTGCGCGGTGTCCGCCGCATGGACCGCATTGCCGGCGATCTCGGTGATGGTGAGGCCCATTTTCTCGATCGCGGACATCACGCCGAATATCTTCTCCGACTGCGTCTGCGCGTTGCTGCTGACGCTCTGCGTCATCGCGTTGACCTTGTCGGCGGTGAGCCTGGAGCGGTCGGCCGAGACGTTGACATCGTGCAGCACGGACTCGATGCGGGTGATAAAGCCATTGATGGTTCTCACCATCAGGCCGATCTCGTCTGCCGCGCCCTCGGGCAGGCGACGGCTCAGGTCGCCCGCGCTCAGGTGTTCGATGATGTCCACGATCCCGTCGATGCGTTTCTTCAGCCGGCGGTTGAACACGGCCTGGAACGCGATCACGATCGCCGCGGCGGCGATCAGCGGCAATACGATGATCCACAGGATGTTGGCGACCGCGCTGCCGATGTTCTCCCTGGCCTGCGTCTCGCCGTCGCGGTTGAGCGCGACCAGCTGGTCGATGTCCGCGATCATCGGCTCCAGATGCATCTGGTAGAGTGCGTCCGGTATCTGCAGCGCGTCTTCGGGGCTGGTGGTGGCGATCTTGATCGCGCCGTTGTAGCCCCTGGCGTATTCGTCCCATGCCGCAGCGATCTGTTTGAATTGCTCTCCGTCTATCTCCGCCGGGGCAGCGGAGGCCGCGCCCTCAAGCAGTGATCGAATGCCGGCGTCGGCAGCGGCAAGGCTGGTCTCGGTCTCCGCCAGGATGGGGTCGGAGCGGGAGACCGACAGCGAAAGGCTCTTGATCTGCGCAAGGTTCCCGGCGAAGGTCTGCCGGGCCTGGTACTGGGAGAACTCGCTGCGCAGCGTGCCCA
The DNA here is from genome assembly GCA_001801085.1 of Gallionellales bacterium GWA2_60_142. Classification (GTDB taxonomy): domain Bacteria; phylum Pseudomonadota; class Gammaproteobacteria; order Burkholderiales; family Gallionellaceae; genus Gallionella. Next base: position 14,822 of record MGWR01000015.1, read on the forward strand.
GCTGGACGACGCTGAACAGGATGACGCCGAGCAGGCTCAGGGCGGTGATTGCTGCGATCAGGCGCAGTTGTGCTTGCAATGACATGGAGGGCTCGCTGGGGATCGTTATGCGACGTTGAGCAGGGGCTCATAACCGGCCTTGGCCGTTTCGCGCCGTTCGACGAACAGGCTGTTGCCCGGTGTCTTCTTCGCCATCTTCTTGGCCATAGTTGCGGCCTCGGATATTTCGTGGTGCGAGCGGAACGCGCCGGGCGCGACGCAGACTACGCCGATGGATAGCGTCGGCAGTGGATGCCGGACGATGTGTCCCTGGCGATCTTCGCTCAGGTAGCCGCCAATCGCGCGATGGGCATCCTCGAACAGCACCGACGAGGTGTGAGTGAACGAGGTCAGCGCCTGGTTGCAGCGCTTCTCCCAGTCCGCACTGCGCATAATCATGATGAAGTCGTCGCCGCCGATATGGCCCAGCAGGTCCAGCCGGGGATCGCAGGCCCAGTTCAGCAAGCGACCGGTGAACTGGATCGCCTCGTCGCCCTTGCGGTAGCCGTACACGTCGTTGAACGGCTTGAAGTGGTCGATGTCGCAATAGCACACCGTGAATGGCTCGCCGCTGTGCAACAGGTGTTCGATGTGCTCGTTGATCGGCACGTTGCCGGGCAGCAGCGTCAGCGGGTTCGCATAGCGCGCGTTTTCGATCTGCATCTTGGTGATCTCGCGCAGCAGATCCAGCGCATTGCCGAGGCCGATGTAGCGCCCCTGTTCGGTGATGACGAAGCCGCTGGAGAAATGATCGTTCTCGGACGCGGTCAGGAATTCGGAGAGTTCGTGGATGGGCGTGGATTTCTCGACCAGCAGCGGAGCGGCATTGATGCAGGAGTCGGACATGTCCTTGCAATGCGCGCCGCCCATGCAGGTGGAGCAGGGCTTCTTGCTGAGCAGCTCATGGCGAAAGGGCTGGACGAAGCAGGCGATGTATTTCTGCCGCTCGATCAGCCCCACCGGCAGGCCGTTCTTCACCACCGGGATGGCGCGCAGGCTGGCATCCTCCGAAAAGCGCATGAAGATTTTTTCATGCGGCGTCTCGGGATGGACGGGCTCGACGTAACGCAACAGCTTCTCGGTGCTGATGTGGCGCGAGGCAATGATCTGGTTGCCGGCATGGCGCGGCTGGTTGGCCAAGCTGAGCGCTGCGCTGACTTCGACCGGGGTAACCAGCGACGGCGTGGGGTTGGGGCGCGCGATGTAATAACCTTGGCCGAACGCGATGCCGAGATCGCAAACCGTCTTCAACTCCTCCTCGGTTTCGATGCCCTCCGCGATGACCAGCGTGCCGGCGCTTTGCGCGATCTGCTGGATCGAGCGCAGGAACTGCTGCTTCAGCGGATCGGCGTTGATGCCCTGCACGAAATGCATGTCCACCTTGACGAACTCCGGGCGCAGTTCCGACCATAGTCGCAAGCTGGAGAAGCCCTCGCCGAGATCGTCGATAGCCGTCTGGAATCCCATTTCTTTGTAGTGCAACAGCGCATTGCGCATGCCTTCCAGATCGAAGGTCGGCTGGTTTTCGGTGATCTCGATGATCACCTGCTTGGGATCGATGCCCAGCTTCTCCAGATAACCCAGCGTTTGCCCGTTCTTGAAACTGGGGTGGGTCAGCGCCTCCGGGCTGACGTTCAGGAACAGCTTGCCGGGCAGCTTCTGCGCGGCGAACGATTCCAGCACCACTTGGCGGCACAGCATCTCGACTTCCAGCGATAGCCCCTGCTGTTTCGCCGCAGCGAACAGGTTGATCGGCGAATGCAGCGAACTGTTTGCCGGGCCGCGTATCAGCCCCTCGAAGCCCAGGAACGCACCGCTGGACATATCCATGATCGGCTGGAAGAGGGCGGAGAGATCGCGTTGCGCAAGTATGTCCTGAAGTGTTTTCATCGCGGCAGTCCTTGGTATGGAATTGCGGCGCAGGATAACGAGCGATTGTTTCAGTGGAGTTAACGCGAGGTTACGGATTTGTTACCGTCGATCGAACAACCGGCCTTGCGCGGCTTTATGCGTAAGGTTCGGTTGTTGGGCGTCATGAGTGTATCTGCACGTGCGGACTCAACGCTTCGGGGTGCCAAGGGTCGGACGGTTCTTGCGGTAAGAATTTTTCAATGCAATCTTGCCGTCTCTAAAGGTGAACAGGTCACAACCATGAACTTCGACGCGAGTGCCGTCTGTCCGTGTTCCTGTGAACGTCCACTCCGACACTCCCCGATCCCCGCAGACAAAATGGCGCGCGTTTCCCCAATGGGCATCGGGGAAGGTGGCCCAGACCTCCGCGAAGCCAGCTCGCAAGGTATCACGGCCCACATACCGGGTGCCGCAGACTTCAGGGCCCGCAGAGGCCTCGAAGACGCAATCCTCCGTCATAAATGACATGAGGGCATCGACATCGTGGCGATTCCATGCATCGGCAAAGGCCTGCAACACTTCCGTGGTGATCTCGCTACTCGTATCCGGCATGATCTGGCACCTCCTTTCAGTCTCTGCACAGGTGTTCAGTGTCCTGACGCCAAACGTGGAGCTAAGAGGCGCGCCGAAGGTGCGTCCCAGCGACCGCAGGGAGCGAACTTGAGCGTTGGGTTAGGCTTTGTGGAGTACGCAAAAAATTCATACCTACCGCCTGCCACCAGCGTAGCCGGGTTTCCTGTGCTGATGGCGCACGATCAGGATTCGGATGCTGCTCTCGAGATTCCGATATACGACCGAGTACGGGAATACTTTTAGTGGGAAAGTTCTTCGCCCTTTCGTTGTTGGTGTGCCGATGCCGGGATGTTCAACCAAAAACTTGGCGACGTGCTCGAACTCTTGGAGGAAGCGTTCAGCAACCACAGACCCGGCGTGTTCGGAGTAAAAATCGAGGGCGTTGGCAACGTCATGCTCCGCCCCGGGGTGGAGCGTATAGGTCATCGGGGAAGTCTTGCTCGAAGCCGGGCGATGGCCTCCGGCCCTGAAACTGCCGAGATCGAACCGGATTCCAGTTCAGCTTCTCTTTGATCTGCTTCTCGTTCCCAAGCGTCCTCGACTTCGGGGTCTGAATCAAGACTGGCGATTAGTCGCTCAAGCAGATGAGACCGTTCGACGGGCGCTAACTGCATGACTTCGGCTTCTAATACTTCTAGGCTTGTGCTCACGCTAACCTCCAAATGCGGTAGATGCTGACGGCTCATAGTCTATCACGGCGAATGGTGGTCACAGTGGTACGACCGCCGCGCTTGGGTTT
>MGWR01000016.1 GCA_001801085.1 Gallionellales bacterium GWA2_60_142
CGAGGCGATACTGATCGTGCTGGCGGTGTCTTTCCTGAGCTTGGGCTGGCGCACCGGCACGGTGGTCGCGCTGTCCATCCCGCTGGTGCTGGCGATCACTTTCTTCATGATGAAGGTGTTCGGCATCGACTTGCAGCGCATCTCGCTGGGCGCGCTGGTGATCGCGCTCGGTCTGCTGGTGGACGACGCGATCATCGCGGTGGAGATGATGGTGGTGAAAATGGAGCAGGGTTGGGACCGCTTCAAGGCGGCGACTTTCGCCTACACCTCGACCGCGTTTCCGATGCTGACCGGCACGCTGATTACCGCCGCCGCTTTCACGCCGGTGGGCTTCTCCAAGTCCGCCGCGAGCGAATACACGATCTCGATCTTTCAGGTGGTGACCATCGCGCTGCTGACCTCGTGGGTCGTCGCGGTGGTGTTCACGCCCTATCTGGGCTACAAGCTGCTCGACCCGAAGAAGCTGATCGCCAAGGCGCAACGCCACGGCGAGGACATCTACGACACGCCGTTTTACCGCCGCTTCCGCGCGCTGGTGGAGTGGTGTTTGCGCAACCGCTGGAAGGTGATTATTGCGACGGTGCTGATCTTTATTTTGTCGATGGCCGCGTTCGGCAAATTCGTGCAGAAGCAGTTTTTCCCCTCTGCGAGCCGCCTCGAACTGATGGTGGATCTGTGGCTACCGCAGGGCGCGTCGCTCAAGGCCACCGGGCACGAGGTCGAGCGCATCGAGCAACTGCTCAAGGGCGATGCGGCGGTGGACTATTACTCGTCCTACGTCGGCAACGGCGCACCGCGCTTCTTCCTGTCGCTGGACCAGCAACTGTTCGCCGATAACTTCGGCCAGTTCGTCATCGTGACCAAAGACTTGAAGGCGCGCGAAGAATTGAAAAGCAAACTGGAACAGCGCTTCGCCGCCGACGACTACTCGCATCTGCGCGTGCGCGTGGTGCGCCTCGAAAACGGCCCGCCCATCGGCTACCCGGTGCAGTTCCGCGTGATGGGCGACGACCTCGCGCAGATACGTACCATCGCCGAACAGGTCGCGGCGGTGATGCGCGCCAACACGCATTTGCAAAACGTCAACTTCAACTGGAACGAGAAGGTCAAGAGCGTGCGCGTCGAGGTCGATCAGGACAAGGCGCGGCGTCTCGGCACCTCCAGCCAGGAAGTCGCGCAGGCCTTACAGGGATGGCTGAACGGCGTCGCGCTGACGCAATATCGCGAGGGAGATCAGTTGATCGACGTGGTGTGGCGAGGGGGGGCGAACGATGAAACCCGCTCGCTGGATCGCCTGCCCGATCTCGACATCCCGCTCGCGGGCGGACGCCATGTGCCGCTGGCTCAAGTGGCGAAGCTGGTGCCGGAGCAGGAAGAAGGCATCATCTGGCGGCGCAACCGCCTGCCGACGATGACGGTGCGCGCCGACATGGCGGACAAGGTGCAACCGGCGACGGTGTCGGTCGAACTCGACAAGCAATTCGAGGAACTGCGCGCCAAACTGCCGACCGGCTACCGCATCGAGATGGGCGGCAGCATCGAGGAGTCCGGCAAGGGCGAGAGCGCGATCAAGGCGGTGATGCCGCTGATGCTAGTCGGCGTGATTACGCTGCTGATGATCCAGTTGCAAAGCATCAGCCGCACGGTGATGGTGCTGCTGACCGCGCCGCTGGGCCTGATCGGCGTCGCACTCGCGCTGCTGGTGTTCCAGGTGCCGTTCGGCTTCGTCGCCAACCTCGGTTTCATCGCGCTGGCCGGCATGATCATGCGCAACTCGGTGATACTGGTGGACCAGATCCGGCAGGACGAAGAGGCCGGCAAGAGTTTGTGGGAGGCCATCGTCGGTTCCACCGTGCGCCGCTTCCGCCCGATCACCCTGACCGCCGCCGCCGCGATCCTCGCGATGATCCCGCTGACCCGACAGGTGTTCTGGGGGCCGATGGCGGTGTCCATCATGGGCGGCCTGGTTGTTGCGACGTTGCTGACTTGCTTGTTCCTGCCGGCGCTGTATGCGGCGTGGTACAGGGTGCGCGAGCACGAAGCGCCGGCTTCTTGAGGATGTTCATGCCAAGCGGACGGTAACGGGCTGTTTTTGCATGGCTATATAACCAGAGAACTTTTGTCGGATATTTGAGCCAAACAAGTCACCTTATTCCTTTCAAGAAAGGAGACTTATCATGGCTCAACTTCATGTACCCCACACGGGTGTCTGGGATGCGTTCACCCACAGCCATATGTCCGTGCTGACGCTGTTCCTGCTCTATGCGGTGCCGATGTCGGTGATCCCGCCGGTGATGATCTATTACGCCGGAGTCACTTATGGCGGAGGGTTGTTGCCGGCGGTGAGCGATGTGCAGTTGCAAATTATCGGCATCCTGCTCTTTCTTACCGAACTGGCGATGACCTTCGTGGTCGCCTATCTCATTCAGCGCATGGGCGATGTGATCGACATCAAGCCGGCCTTCGAGGATGCCTACAAGCTCGCAGTGGTGGTGCCGACGCCGTTATGGCTGGCTCCGCTGTTCCTGTTCATCCCCAGCTTCATGGTCAACCTCACGGCAGTTTCCGCGGCATTGATGCTCTCCGGCATACTGATTTTCTACAGTGTGCCGTCCATCCTCAAGGTCGAGGAAAAAGGCCATGCCATCCTGCTCTCAGGCTCCATCCTGTCGGCCGGACTGGTGGTTTGGGCCGCGATGATGTTTCTCACGCTGATTAGCTTGAGCATGATCACATCCAGCCCGATGCTTTGATCTGGGTCGGCAGTAAGACAGCAGCTTCAGAGGCTGCGAGGCGGGGAGGGTGAAAGCCTTCCCCGCTTTTTTGCCATGAAGAAAAAGACCCACTTGGCCTTACGGCTGGGCGGGTCTTTTGCTTTGTGGCGACGGCCGGGCTGCGCCCTTAACTTGCTGCGCAAGTTCACCCTTGCGGGTACGAGAGCCTACGCCGTAAGGTGCAAGCTTTTTCACTACTGTGCGAAAAAGTCTTTCACCTTATCCATCCAGGACTTTGCGCGAGGGTTGTGGCGTCCGCTGTCCGTATCGTTGATTGCCTCAAACTCTCGCAGCAGTTCCTTCTGGCGTTCGGTCAGGTTGACCGGGGTCTCGACGATGACGTGGCAGTGCAGGTCGCCGTGGCTGCTGCTGCGCACGCCCTTGATGCCCTTGCCGCGCAAGCGGAACTGTCTGCCGCTTTGCGTTTCGGCGGGAATCTTGATGAGAGCCTTGCCGTCCAGCGTGGGGATTTCGATTTCGCCGCCCAGCGCTGCGGTGGCGAAGCTGATCGGCATTTCGCAATGCAGGTCGTTGTGGTCGCGCTGGAACACCGCATGCGGCTTGATGTGGATGACCACATACAGGTCGCCGGCGGGGCCGCCGTTGGTGCCATGTTCGCCTTCGCCCGAGAGCCGGATGCGGTCGTCGTTGTCTACGCCCGCCGGAATCTTCACCGCCAGTGTTTTGTGCTGCTTGACGCGTCCCGCACCGTGGCAGGTGCCGCACGGCGTGTTGATCTGCTTGCCGCTGCCGTGGCAGCGCGGGCAGGTCTGCTGGATCGAGAAGAAACCTTGCTGCATGCGCACTTGGCCGTGGCCGGCACAGGTGGAGCAGGTGGTCGGGGTGGTGCCGGGCTTCGCGCCGGAGCCGTGGCAGGTTTCGCACTCGGCCATGGTCGGCACGCGGATCTGCGTCTCGGTGCCGCGCGCCGCCTGCTCCAGCGTGATTTCGAGGTTGTAGCGCAGGTCGGCGCCGCGGTGCACATTGCTGCGTCCCGCTCCGCCGCGTGCGCCGCCGAAGATGTCGCCGAAGATGTCGGAGAAATCGAAACCGCCCGCCGCACCGCCGGCGCCGAACGGACTGCCGCCGCCCATGCCACCCGCCTCGAAAGCGGCGTGGCCATACTGGTCGTAAGCCGCGCGCTTCTGCCCGTCGGACAGCGTCTCGTAGGCTTCCTTGGCTTCCTTGAAATGTTCCTCCGCCTTCGGATTGTCCGGATTGCGGTCGGGGTGGTGCTTCATCGCCAGCTTGCGATAAGCCTTCTTGATCTCATCGTCCGAAGCGTCGCGGTTGACGCCCAGCACTTCGTAATAATCTTTTTTGGACATAATCGTTAGTTGTTAGCGTAATGCGTAGGGCGGAAAAGCGAAGCGCCTTCCGCCGTATTGATTGCATGCATTCGGCGGATAACGCCTTCGGCTCATCCGCCCTACGCGGGCTTCATCTCTGGTATGGAGAATGGGAAAATGGGAACCGCATCTGCGTTTCCCATTTCTTTTTTTCCGTTTCCCGTCCGTTTATTACTTCTTGTCTTTCACTTCGGTGAACTCCGCATCGACCACGTCGCCTTCGTCCTTCTTGTGGTCGGCGCACTGTTCGCCCGGCTCGCAGTTGCCGCAGCCGGCGTCACCGCCCTGTGCCTTGGCCTGCTCGGCGGCGTACATCTTCTCGCCCAGCTTCTGCGCGGCGGTCGCCAGCGCTTCGGTCTTGGCGTCGATGGCGTCTTTGTCGTCGCCCTTGACGACTTCTTCGGCTTCCTTCAAGGCGGCTTCGATCGCGGACTTCTCTTCGGCATTCAGCTGCTCGCCGTATTCCTTCATCGACTTGTTGGTGGAGTGGATCAGACCGTCCAGCTGGTTGCGCGAGGTCACCAGTTCCAGCGCCTTGCGGTCGTCTTCGGCATGCACCTCGGCGTCCTGCACCATGCGGTTGATCTCTTCTTCGCTCAGACCGGAGCTGGCCTGGATCTTGATCTTGTTCTCCTTGCCGGTCGCCTTGTCCTTCGCGCTGACGTGCAGGATGCCGTTCGCGTCGATGTCGAAAGTGACCTCGATCTGCGGCATGCCGCGCGGTGCCGGCGGGATGTCGGACAGGTTGAACTGGCCCAGGCTCTTGTTGCCGGAGGCCACTTCGCGCTCGCCCTGCAACACGTGGATAGTCACGGCGGACTGGTTGTCATCGGCGGTGGAGAACACCTGCGACGCCTTGGTCGGGATGGTGGTGTTCTTCTTGATCAGCTTGGTCATCACGCTACCCATGGTCTCGATGCCCAGCGACAGCGGGGTCACGTCCAGCAGCAGCACGTCCTTGACTTCGCCCTGCAACACGCCGCCCTGGATCGCTGCGCCGACGGCCACGGCCTCGTCCGGGTTCACGTCCTTGCGCGCTTCCTTGCCGAAGAATTCCTTGACCTTCTCCTGCACCATGGGCATGCGGGTCTGGCCGCCGACCAGAATCACGTCGGCGATGTCGGATGCGGATACGCCCGCGTCTTTCATCGCGATCTTGCAAGGCTCGATGGTGCGCGCGACCAGGTCTTCGACCAGGCTTTCCAGCTTTGCACGAGTAATCTTCACGGCCAGATGCTTCGGGCCGGTCGCATCTGCGGTGATGTAAGGCAGGTTCACTTCGGTCTGCTGTGCGGAAGACAGTTCGATCTTGGCCTTCTCCGCCGCGTCCTTCAGGCGCTGCAATGCCAGCATGTCCTTCTTCAGGTCCACGCCGCTTTCTTTCTTGAACTCGTCCACCAGGAACTCGATCACGCGCATGTCGAAGTCTTCGCCGCCGAGGAAGGTGTCGCCGTTGGTGGACATCACTTCGAACTGGTGCTCGCCGTCGATTTCGGCGATGTCGATGATGGAGATGTCGAACGTGCCGCCGCCCAAGTCATACACCGCGATCTTGCGGTCGCCTTCCTGCTTGTCCATGCCGAAAGCCAGCGCGGCCGCGGTCGGCTCGTTGATGATGCGCTTCACGTCCAGACCGGCGATGCGGCCCGCGTCCTTGGTGGCTTGGCGCTGCGAGTCGTTGAAGTAAGCCGGCACGGTGATGACCGCCTCGGTGACCGGCTCGCCCAGATAGTCTTCGGCGGTCTTCTTCATCTTCGCCAGCACTTGCGCGGAGATTTCCGGCGCGGAGATTTCCTTGTCGCGCACCTTCACCCATGCGTCGCCGTTCTTCGCCTTGACGATGGTGTAAGGCACCATGTCGATGTCCTTCTGCACCATCTTCTCGTCGAAACGACGGCCGATCAGGCGCTTCACGCCGTACAAGGTGTTCTTCGGGTTGGTCACCGCCTGACGCTTGGCCGGCGCACCGACCAGCACTTCGCCGTCTTCCATGTAGGCGATGATGGACGGCGTGGTGCGAGTGCCTTCGGCGTTCTCGATCACCTTGGTCTTGCCGCCTTCCATGATGGCCACGCAAGAGTTCGTCGTACCCAGGTCAATACCGATGATTTTTCCCATGATGCATTTCCTTTCAGTTAATTGGTTTGATTCGTAAAACTGCTGTCGCCTAAGGTGGGGCGGCAAATCCATATTTCAAGTGCTTCAAACTGTTAACCCGTCATTCCGGCGCAGGCCGGAATCCAGTGCTTCTATTTAATATGCCTTTAGAGCTTGTCCTTGCTGCGCAAGGTGATTTTTATTTGGCTGGATTCCGGCCTGCGCCGGATAACCAGCGACTTGCCCGCTTGCGGGCTTAGTCGAATGGCTAGTAGTTCCATCAATGACGGAATCGTTTATTCCTTGCCTTTCGACACCATCACCAGCGCCGGGCGCAGCACGCGCTCGTTCAGCGTGTAGCCCTTCTGCATCACGCTGACCACGGTGTTGGCCGGCTCGTCGCTGTCCATCATGCCGATGGCCTGGTGCTTGTGCGGGTCCAGCTTCTCGCCGAGCGGGTTGATCTCGACGATCTTGAATTTCTCGAACACGCTGGTGAGCTGCTTCAGCGTCAGCTCCATCCCGCTCTTGAAGCTCTCGACGTTCTCGGTCTCGACGGCCAAGCCGGCCTGCAAACTATCCATCACCGCCAGCATCTCGCCGGAGAAACGCTCCACGGCAAACTTCTGCGCCTTGGCGACATCGTCGGCGGCGCGGCGGCGAATGTTCTCGCCCTCGGCCTTGGCGTACATCCACGCGTCGTAGTGCTCCTGCGCCTTGCGCTCGGCGGCTTGCAGCATCTCTTCCATGCTGGGCGTCTTGTCCGTGGTCTGTTCCGCAGCGGCTTCGCTGCTCGGGGCAGCTTCGTGCTGTTCGATCTGAGGGGTGTTTTCCTGCTGTTCCATGAGGTTCTCCTGTTAGCGACTCGCGATTAATTGGGGCGGGGTTGGGGTTTTCAAGAGGGGAGTGCAAAAAAACGGAAATAGTATCGGCGAGTAAAATCACCGCCCGATCCGCCATCAATACCGAGAGAGCCTCATGCCCGGCAATGCCGCCAACAAGTCCGCTCGCGCCGAACCTCGCCACGCGGACTATGAAAGCGCGCCCACGTTGATGCTGATGCAACGCGATTTCGATGCGTTCGCGGAAGCGGCCAAACCCAAGGCTGCGTTGCGCAAACTGATGGCGCGCCGTTAAGCGCGGCTTATTCAGGCCATTTGAAATCCAGTCGGCGCGCAACTTCCAGCATCCACTGAGGAATGTTGCCTTGCCGCTGGTTGCTGAATTGGTGCCATTCCGTATCCCAATTTATGCCAACGATGGATAAAGGCTCATGTGCTGCACACCAGGCAGCCGCACATAGCCAAGTATCCTGCGTATTAATGCTATCTGATTGAGATAGATCGTTTCGCAGTGTTATTACTTGTTTAAACGCATCGAAACGGATGGTTGGGTCCGGCGTGTAGCAGGCTTGCACGAAGCGAGCAGATAGTTGCAGAAGCGGACGGCGATGGTGCGGTGTTGTTTCTGGAACGGAGTTCAATTTTGTCAGGTCACGATCATTACCAGTATTGCCTGTTAGCCATTCCAGAAGATAGGTGTGGGAGGTGGCACTAAATTGACCTTCAGCAAAACGTGCTGGGTTTTTCTGTGCTAGTTTTTCCAGAATCGCCAATGATTGCCTTGCATAATCCAATGCCTCTTCGTTATGACCAATATCGCTTAGACGTCCTCCATAGTTACTCAATGAGTTTGCAAGATCAGGTTCAAATCGATCAGGTTTCTGATGCGCCAGCCGTTGGCGAATTTGTAATGCTTGCCATTCATGCTGAAGCGCTTCATTGTTGCGTCCGGCACGTACTAAAAAAATTGCACAGTTGCTTAACGAACCAGCAAGATTAGATTCGTTTTGATCGGAATTATTCTTGGCCAGTTGCTGTCGGATATTCAATGCTTGTAAAGCAATATCTAACGCATCTTGGTTGCGATTTGCCGCTGATAAAAAAATTGTGTAGTTACTTAATGAAGTTGCATAGTCGGACTCGAAGCGCTCCGGATTCTTCAATGTTAGTTTGCCGTATATTTCTGATGCCTGTTGGGCATGCTCCAGTGCATCGTTATTGCGCCCGCTATCACTTAAACGGTTCGCGTGGTTGAGTAATGACATCGCAAAATCAGGTTCAAAGCTCTGCTGATTTAATTTGTATAGTTTTCTGAAAAGACTTAGGGTTTCAAAAGAAATTAGGAGTGCTTGATCATTATCACCAGCGAAATGTAGCGATATGGCGTAATTGTTTAAGCTTATGGCGTAATTGCTCATGGAGTGTGTAGCGTCAGGCTTTTTTAAGTACCTTTGGTGATACATGGCTGCAAGGCAGCTAGTTACTTGGCAATAAAACTCGGCAAGTTGCACTGATTCTTCTCTTGCGTGTTCTGCTAGTGCATTTGCAACTTGATTTTTGGAGTTGGGTAGTAAACGGTCAAAAGCTGTCTTAGCTAGCGCAGGTAAGTCGCTTGGTGTTTCGATTGCGGCGATAACGAACTCTTGCCAGCAATGACCTAAGTGACGTTTCAAGGCATCGATCAGGGTTTCATGTAGCTCCTGATAATAATTAGATAGTCGTGCGATTACCGTCAGCGCACTCAATCTCATGGCTTGGCTGGCATCTTTTCCGAGAACCGCATCCAGCAAATCTGCCGCCGTGGAGCGCAGCAGGGCTTGCGCTACCAATGCCTCACCGAGCAGGTCCGGTCGCACGGCTTGCAAGCCTTGCTTGCCGGGGTAGAGTGGCATCAGGGTGTTGAACAATTGATTGAACTGCGCCGTATTGAGCACCTTATCGGTTGCTCGTTGCCAATAGGGTAGTGCGACCTTGGTTGTGGTGAAGCCGCCCGCAAGGGTGGTCAAGGCTAGCAGTTGTTCAGCGTGACGTTCCGGTTCGGCGAGATCATGGTCGGCAAACAGGCCTTGCCAGTAGCGCCGCTCATGGCTCAACAGGGCGCGAGTCAGGCCTTGGGCCGTGGTCGGGCGCTCGCCGCGCAATGCAAGCAGGGCGGCCATTTGCAAATACAGCGGGCGACCGAAATGTTCTCCCTCTAGCTCCGGGGTTACATTGGGAGCGGGTGCGCCCAAGGCGTTGGCGAAGGCATTCAGTGCCTGTTTGTATGCGTGACGTCGATCTTGTAATTCGTCATGCAAGGTGGGCAGGTGGTAGGGGCCGGAGGTGGCATAGCCGCTGAGCAGCGGTTCGCAAACCGAACTCTTGCCGGGTAGGTTGTCCCACCATTCCCCTCCGTCGCGCGCCAGCAGTAGGAATCGCACCGGCTTGCGGGCCAGATTTTGCAGCATGGTCTTGATCAGAGTAATCAGGTCGGACTGGCGGGTTTCTGCATAATCGATGACGATCAACAGCGGCTGGTTGAGGGCTTGCAAGGCTTGCCAGCCCGAGGCCAGAGCCTTGGCATCGAGATCACTATCCAGAAACCCTGCATGCCAGCCCGCGTCGATCCGCCGTTGGCAAAGTTCCAGTGCCAGCCGGGTTTTGCCTAATCCCCCGGCACCGGTGAGCAGTCGAATGGCTTGCGGGTATTGGGGATCGTCCAGCCAAACATCGAGCTTGTCGAGCTCCGGTTGACGCGCAGGATCGAATGGTACCAGCGCTTCCTCGGCGCGCAGCAGCTGGCTATCCGTCAGAGTTTCACCAGTCTGCCGTTGCCTTTTAGGCATATGCACAGGCAATTCGTTGTGGGCGATAGTGGGGGCGATAAATTCCGGGGCTTGTGTTATTGGCTTCGGATTTACGCTGGGCAGAACCCCCTTTGATAATGGCCATGCGAAAATTTTCGCAGCCTGTTCTGCGCAGGCGGCCCATGAGTATTCGTTGAGAAGTAAGCCGCGCAATGTTCCTGCCTTCTGGCGTGCTTTCTCCGGTTGGTGTGCAATCTCTCTGAGTGCCACCGCTACTGCTTCTAAATCTTCCTGTCTGAAAAATGGCTCGGCGTTAGTGCCCCGCACATCAATCGGGTAGATAAAACCTTTCTCGCAGCCGGGGTGATTTTCTTCAAGTAATTTATATACGCCGCTATGTTTGCTGAGTATCAGCGGCACCCCCGCTGCAATTGCTTCCCATGCGGCTAGTCCGAAGCCTTCGTGCCATGAGAGCATCATCACTGCGCTGGCTTTGCTGATGTTGCTATACAGCTCATTTCGGTCGTGGGTGTAAGGTAGCGCCAGAATAGTGATGGCACGATCCGCATAGCCTTCGGCAAACGCTTTCAGTTTGGCTTCCGGCTTTGCATCGGGCTGATTGTTTTCTTCCGCCGCAAAATCCACGCCGCGCAACATCAACCGGGGTTGCTTGCATAAGCCAGCCGGCATGTCGATCTCGCATGCCCTCTTGTGCGCATGCGCCAAAGCGGCGACGCTCAGATAGCCTTGCTTGACACGGGCGGCATCCCCGCTTAACCGCCCGCCCAGAAAGGCTACAAATGTTTTGGGGGCCGACTGTGCTTCAATCTCTGCTAATCCCGGAACTAACATATGCACAGGCTTGGCCCCACTAACCAGATCATGTGCGGCATCACGAAGCAGGGGGCCGATAGCCAAGATCAAGTCGGCTTGCTCAAATAGCCTTTGTTGTTCCTGATTTTTCAGGTGCGCGGTTTGGGAATCTTCTGCAAAAGATTCGTAGTGGGCATAGCTCATGTGGTGTATCAGGGCGGATCGGCCCCCGGCCAATTTCGCCGCCTCAATGGCGGCCTCGCCTGAGATTCGGTCATGCCCCAGCCAAATCGTAGAATTTGGATCGAAGTCGATGCCGCGTTGCTTCATCAGCTCAATAGCGGCCTGCGCCTGATCTTTCGAGAAGGTTTTCTCTTGCGGGGGGTAGGGTAGCGGCAGGAGGGTTACAAAGTCATTTCGAGCTTGCTCAATTTCGGCAGCGGTTGCGCTGGATACGATGCAAATTATCTGCGCGTTGCTATGGTAAGCGTAGCCGAACGCCGACAGGAAGTCGGTATTGAAGCTGTTGATGCCGCCGTGCTTGCTGCCCCATTGTGTGGCAAATGTGATGAGCGAGTACATTCCCTGAGCCTTATAGTTATTTGACTGCCGTGTGGGGTGGCATCCTTGCATGGTGAAGGTGTTCATGCAAGTGAATCGGGGCGCAGTGTAGAATGCCGCCTGTTTCTCCGCGTATGGAGTCTTGTATGAATCGCACCAGAGCATTGCAGCTACTCACCCAGCACAAGGCGCAGTTGGCCGAACAGTTCGGCGTAACCCGTCTGGCCCTGTTCGGCTCCACGGCGCGCGATGCTGCGCGCGAGGATAGCGATGTGGACGTGCTCGTGGCGTTCGATGGGGCGGCCACTTCGAAGCGTTATTTCGGCGTTCAGTTCTATCTGGAAGACTTGTTGAAGTGTCCGGTGGATTTGGTGACAGAGAAAGCGTTGCGCCCGGAATTGCGCCCGTTCATCGAGCGGGAGTTGGTCAATGTCTGAGCGGGCGTGGTCGTTCTATCTCGACGATATGATCGATTTTGCCGATAAGGTGATTGCCTATACGGAAGGTTTGGATCTGCAGGCGTTTGTCGATAGCGGCCTTAATTACGATGCGACAGTTCGCAATCTGGAGTTATTGGGGGAGGCGGCTACGCATATTCCGGCCGAACAACGCGAGGCCTGTCCTGCAATACCGTGGCGGCAGATTGTCGCTACGCGTAATCGCTTGATTCATGGTTATCTGGGTATCGATAACGATACGCTTTGGAGCATCATCAAGGACGACATCCCCGGTTTGCTTGCCGAGTTGCGTAAATTCAGGGCTCAGGTCGGGTAATTCAGCGTAGGCGTACTTTAGATAGCGTGAGCGCGGACGGCGCAAGGCATCGGTTTCCATTCATTATTCAGTTGTGCATACCCAAAAAAACTACCACTGGCGCATCGCCGGATTCTATTTTTTCTATTACGCCTTCGTGGGGATGTTTGCGCCCTACTGGAGTCTGTACCTGCAATCCATCCATTTCAGCGCCATCGAGATCGGCATTCTGATGTCGACGCAGCCGGTGATGCGCATGGTCGCGCCGAACATCTGGGGTTGGCTGGCGGATCACACCGGCAAGCGCCGCGAGGTGGTGGTCGCAGCTGCCAGCCTG
Organism: Gallionellales bacterium GWA2_60_142; assembly: GCA_001801085.1. Lineage (GTDB taxonomy): Bacteria > Pseudomonadota > Gammaproteobacteria > Burkholderiales > Gallionellaceae > Gallionella. The sequence continues at coordinate 12,313 of MGWR01000016.1, forward strand.
AGCGCGGCGTTCTATGTCGGGGTGTTCTTCACCACCAGCTTCTGGGGCTTGCTGTTGGTGCTGGTGCTGATGAGCTTCTTCTGGAGCGCGTCTATCCCGCTGGTGGAATCGACCACGCTCAGCTATCTGGGCAAGAACACGGCGAACTACGGGCGTATCCGTTCCTGGGGCTCGGTCGGTTTTATCGTCGCGGTGGTGGGGTTGGGCTATGCCTTCGACTACATCGCGATTGCCTGGCTGCTGTGGGCGGGGCTGGTGTGCGAGATCGGCATCCTGCTGTTCGCGCGCCAGATTCCGCCGACCGAGGTGGAGGTGCACCACGCCGATAACCTGCCGATCCGGCAGATATTGATGCAGCCGCGCGTGCTGGCGCTGTTCGGCGCGTGTTTCCTGATGTCGGTTGCGCACGGGCCTTACTACACCTTCTATTCCATCTATCTGGTCGAGCATGGTTACGCGAAGAGCACGGTCGGCGGACTGTGGGCGCTGGGGGTGATCTGCGAGATCGGGGTGTTCTTCCTGATGCCGGCGTTGGTGCGGCGCTTCGGCTATGTGCGCATCATGCTCGCCAGCTTTGCGGCGGCGGTCGTGCGCTTCATGCTGATCGGCTGGGCGGTGGATATTGTCGTGCTGTTGCTGTTCGCGCAGGTGCTGCATGCGTTGACCTTTGGTGCATACCATGCCGCGTCGGTCGGCATGGTGCATGAATTTTTCCGCGGCCGGCACCAGTCCAAGGGGCAGGCGCTGTTCGGCAGCATCACCTACGGGGCCGGCGGCATGTTGGGCAGTCTGGCGAGCGGCCCGATCTGGCAGCATTACGGGGCCAGCGTGTTGTATACCTGCAGCGCGGCGATGGGGCTGCTGGGCTTGCTGCTGATGCTGTGGAAGCCGGGCATGACCAGCGACCGCCAGCCGGGCTAATCCGGAGTGGCAGTTCACAGCGGGGCCGGAATCCAGTAAAGTGCCTACCCGTTCCTAACCCGAGAAGAGCAATAACATGAGTGCAAAAGGACAACAACTGCAGGATCCGTTTCTGAACACGCTGCGCAAGGAGCATGTCCAGGTGGCCATTTATCTGGTGAACGGCATCAAGCTGCAAGGTCATATCGACTCGTTCGATCAATATGTGGTGCTGCTGAAGAACACCGTCACGCAGATGGTCTACAAGCACGCGATCTCCACCATCGTTCCGGCACGCGCAGTCAACATCAGTTATGACGCTGCTGAGTAATGCAGCAGAATTCCGCTGGTTCTGAATTAGCCGTTCTGGTTAGCCTCGATCTGGGCGAACCGGATTATGCCGAAAGTCTGGAAGAGTTGCGCCTGCTGGCCGAGACCGCCGGGGTGCAGACGCTGGCGATCATCGAGGGCAAGCGTCAGCGCCCCGATCCCGCATTGTTTGCCGGCAGCGGCAAGGTGCAGGAGATCGCCGATCTGCTTGTCGCCCACGAAGAGGTCGGCGTCGTCATCTTCAATCACGATCTTTCCCCCGCGCAGATGCGCAACCTCGCGGCCAAGCTGGAGCGGCGCGTGATCGACCGCACCATGCTGATCCTGGACATCTTCGCGCAGCGTGCGCAGAGCCACGAAGGCAAGGTGCAGGTGGAGCTGGCGCAGCTGCGTTATCTCGCGACGCGGCTGGTCGGCATGAACATGGACATGGGCCAGCAGAAACACTCGGTCGGTGCGCGCGGTCCCGGCGAGACCAAGCTGGAACTGGATCGCCGCAAGCTGGACAAGCGCGTACACCTGCTGAAAGAGCGGCTGGAAAAGCTGCGCCGCCACCGTCAGGTGCAGCGCCGCGCGCGCAATCGCAGCGACGTGCTGTCGGTGTCCATCGTCGGCTACACCAACGCCGGCAAGTCCACGTTGTTCAACGCCTTGACCAAGGCCAACGTCTACGCCGCGAACCAGCTGTTCGCCACGCTGGATACGACCTCGCGGCGTATCTATCTGGAAACGGCGGTGGGCGAAGACGGCGAGCCGGTGTTCAGGGACGGCGCGCGGGAGCAGGAAGTCGTGCTGTCGGATACTGTCGGCTTCATCCGCCACCTGCCGCATTCTCTGGTCGCGGCGTTCCGCAGCACGCTGGAAGAGACGATACAGGCCGACCTGCTGCTGCATGTGGTGGATGCGAACAACGCCAATCGCGACGCGCAGGTAGCCGAGGTCAACAAGGTGCTGGAAGAGATCGGCGCGCAGGATATTCCGCAGATTCTGATCCTCAACAAGATCGACCTGCAGGACGTCGCGCCGGGAGTCGAACGCGACGAATATGGTAGAATCGCGACCATTCGCTTGAGTGCCAGAACCGGCGCAGGATTGGACGATTTGCGTGCGGCACTGGTGGAAATTCGCGATGCCGAACCGGTGGAAGCGCCGGTGCAGGAATGGCACCCTCTAAATAATTAGGTAGGTGAATCATGGGATTGAACGATCCGCAGTGGGGTAAAAAAGACAACGGTGGCCCGCCGGACCTGGAAGAGTTGATGCGCAAGATCAACGCGAAGGTCGCGGCAATGATGGGCGGCAGGGGTGGCAAAGGCGGGAATGACGATCAGGGTCGTCCGTCCGGCGGCGCTCCCGGTCAGGGGTTCGGCGTCAGCATCGGGTTGGTCGCGGCGATCGCCGGCCTGATCTGGCTGGGCAGCGGTTTCTATATCGTCGACGAGAGTCAGCGTGGCGTGGTGTTGCGTTTCGGCAAGTTTGTCGAGGCGACCCAGCCCGGCCCGCGCTGGCATCTGCCGTTCCCGGTCGAATCCGTGGAGGTGGTCAATCTTAGTCAGGTGCGCACCGTCGAGGTGGGCTACCGCGATAACGTCAAGAACAAGATGCTGAAAGAGTCGCTGATGCTGACCGACGACGAGAATATCGTCGACATCCAGTTTGCGGTGCAGTACTTCCTGAAAGATCCGGCCGATTACCTGTTCAACAATCGCATGCCGGATGAGAACGTGCGCCAGGCCGCCGAGACCGCGATTCGCGAAGTCGTCGGCAAGAGCAAGATGGATTTCGTGCTGTACGAGGGGCGCGAGCAGGTGGCCGCTACGGCGACCAAGCTGATGCAGGATATTCTGGATCGCTACAAGTCCGGCATCGTGATCAGCAAGCTGACGATGCAGAACGCGCAGCCGCCCGAACAGGTGCAGGCGGCGTTCGACGATGCGGTGAAGGCCGGTCAGGATCGCGAGCGCCAGAAGAACGAGGGTCAGGCTTACGCGAACGACGTCGTGCCGCGTGCACGAGGCACCGCGGCGCGACTGATCCAGGAGGCGGAAGGCTACAAGGCCAGCGTGATCGCCAACGCCGAGGGTGATGCCAGCCGCTTCAGGCAGATATTGGTCGAATACGAGAAGGCGCCCGGCGTGACGCGCGAGCGCATGTATCTGGACATGATGCAGCAGGTGATGGGCAACGTCAGCAAGGTCATGGTGGACCAGAAGAACGGCAGCAGCCTGTTGTACCTGCCGCTGGACAAACTGATCGAGAGTACTCGCACCGCCGGAGCGGCGGGAGATATTGTCGCTGCGCCTGCGCCGACTACGCAGTCCAGCGATAACGTTGCGTCGCAACGCGCGCGGGATTCGCTGCTGAGCCGCGACAGGGAGGCACGCTAAATGAACAAGAGTATGAGTAACATCCTGATCGGCGCGGTTGCCGCGCTGGTTTTGTTGAGCATGAGTGTTTTTGTGGTTGATCAGCGTCAGCGGGTGATCGTGTTCCAGTTGGGCGAGGTCGTCGACGTCAAGATCGAGCCCGGGCTGTATTTCAAGGTTCCGTTGCTGCAGAACGTGCGCTATTTCGATTCGCGCATCCTGACGCTGGACACCGTGGAACCGGAGCGCTTCATCACCGCCGAGAAGAAGAACGTGTTGGTGGACTCCTTCATCAAGTGGCGCATCGTTGACGTGAAGCAGTATTACGTCAGCGTCGGCGGCGACGAGCTGCGCGCCAGGACGCGTTTGATGCAGACGGTCAATTCCAGCATGCGCGAGGAATTCGGCAAGCGCACCATCCACGAGGTGGTGTCGGGCGAACGCGACAAGATCATGGAAGTGCTGCGCACCAAGGCGGACGTCGATGCGCGCAAGATCGGCGTCGAGGTGCTGGACGTGCGCCTGAAGCGCGTCGATTTTCCGGTGGAGATCAGCTCCTCGATCTATAGCCGCATGGATGCCGAGCGCAAGCGCGTCGCCAACGAGCTGCGCGCTTCCGGCGCGGCCGAAGGCGAGAAGATCAAGGCCGATGCCGACAAGCAGCGCGAGGTGATCTTGGCCGAGGCCTACCGCGATGCGCAGAAGACCAAGGGTGAGGGCGATGCCAAGGCTGCTGCGTTGTACTCCGCCGCGTTCGGTCGCAACCCGGAGTTCTACTCGTTCTATCGCAGTCTTGAAGCCTACAAACAGAGCTTCAAGACCAAGAATGATGTGATGGTCGTCGATCCGAGTTCGGCGTTCTTCAAATATCTAAAGAGCTCGGGCAAGTCGGGCAAGTAATGCCTGCCGCGTAGCATCGTGCTCGAATTTTGGTTGATGGCGCTGGGCTTGATGCTGGTGCTCGAAGGCATGATGCCCTTCCTGTTTCCCTCCGCCTGGCGCGAGACGTTGCGCAAGCTGGTCGAGTTTCAGGACGGTCAGTTGCGTTTCCTCGGGCTGACGCTGATGCTGAGCGGTCTGCTGCTGATTTACTGGATTAAATAAATGCCGAATTGGTTGTTGCCGGAATATATACAGGACATGTTGCCCGAGGAGGCGTGGCGCGTCGAAACGATGCGCGCGCAGTTCCTCGAATTGATGCGTACCCATGGTTACCAACTGGTGGCACCGCCGCTGTTGGAATACGCCGAATCGCTGCTGATCGACGGAAGTGCCGACATGGACTTGCGCACCTTCAAGCTGGTCGATCAATTGAGCGGACGCACGCTGGCGTTGCGCGCCGATATCACGCCGCAAGTGGCGCGTATCGATGCGCACTTGCTGAATCGCCAAGGCGTTGCACGGTTGTGTTATGCGGGCAGTGTGCTGCACACCCAGCCGGCCGGACTGACGCGTACTCGCGAACTGTTGCAGATCGGTGCGGAGTTGTACGGCCATAGCGGCCTGGAAAGCGATCTGGAGATACAGCGCTTGATGTTGCAGGCGCTGGCGCTGCTCGGCGTCGAGAACGTGCATCTAGATCTCGGTCATGTCGGCGTGTTCCGTGCGCTGGTTCGTCATGCCGGGCTGGATCGCGAACTGGAGAATGCATTGTTCGCCGCGCTGCAAAGCAAGGACAGCGCGACGTTGCGCACGCTGGCGCAGCCGCTGGATGCCGAAGTGCGCGATGCGCTGCTGGCGTTGCCTGTGTTGTATGGCGATTGCGCTGATGTGCTGGCGCGTGCGCGCCGTGTGCTGCCGAATCATCCCGACATCGCCGCCGCACTGAATGATCTGGACATCGTTTCCGCGAAGCTGACGCCGCTGGTCGCAAAAGTGGGCATCGATCTGGCCGACCTGCGCGGCTATCATTACCACAGCGGCATGGTGTTCGCCGCCTATCATGCGGGCAGTCACGACGCGATCGCGCTGGGCGGACGCTACGACGATCTCGGCAAGAGCTTCGGGCGCGCGCGCGCGGCGACCGGTTTCAGCATGGACTTGCGCCAGCTTTATCGCTTGCTCTCGGCGCAATTGCCGAAGCAGGGAATCTGCGCACCCGCGCTCGACGATGCCGCGCTGTGCGACAAGATCGTCCAGTTGCGTGCGGCGGGCGAAGCGGTCGTGGTGGATTTGCTCGGCGATGCCGCATTGCGCGGCGAATTGCAGTGCGACCGCGAATTGGTTTCGCGCGACGGCAAGTGGCAAGTCGTAGCGTTGTAATGTAAGCATCGCAAGGTGAGACTTCCTCGTTTTCTCCCGCATGCGGGAGAGAGCGGGGGAGAGAGATTCGATTTATAGACGGGAAGTTTTGTAATGGCTAAGAACGTAGTAGTGATCGGCACCCAGTGGGGTGATGAAGGCAAGGGCAAGATCGTCGACTGGTTGACCGATCACGCTCAGGGCGTGGTGCGTTTCCAGGGCGGGCACAATGCCGGCCACACGCTGGTCATCGGCGGCAAGAAGACGGTATTGCACCTGATCCCCTCCGGCATCTTGCGCGACCATGTGATGTGCTACATCGGCAACGGTGTGGTGCTGTCGCCGCAGGCCTTGCTCAAGGAAATGGATGAGCTTCAGGAAGCCGGTATCGATGTATACAGCCGCCTGAAGGTGTCGGAGGCCTGCCCGTTGATCCTGCCCTACCATGAGGCTATCGACAAGGCGAGGGAGCTGGCCAAGGGCGCTGCGAAGATCGGCACCACCGGTCGAGGCATCGGTCCGGCTTATGAGGACAAGGTCGCGCGCCGCGCGATCCGTTTGCAGGACATCTTCTATCGCGAGCGTTTTGCCGCGAAGCTGGGCGAGGTGCTGGATTATCACAACTTCGTGCTGAAGAATTATTTCCATGCCGAGACGGTCGATTTCCAGAAGGTGCTGGATGAGACGCTGGCCTTGGGCGAGCGCATCAAGCCGCTGGTGATGGATGTGCCGCGTGCGCTGTACGAGGCAAATCAGGCGGACAACAACCTGTTATTTGAAGGCGCGCAGGGCGCGTTGCTGGACATCGATCACGGCACCTATCCGTATGTCACATCGAGCAACTGCATCGCCGGTGCGGCCTGCGCCGGCGCGGGCGTCGGCCCGCAGATGCTGAACTACGTGCTGGGCATCACCAAGGCCTACACCACGCGCGTCGGTTCGGGCCCGTTCCCGACCGAGCTGTACGACGCGGTGGACAAGCGCGACCCGATCGGCGAAGGGCTGGCGAAACGCGGCCACGAGTTCGGTTCGACGACCGGACGCGCGCGCCGCTGCGGCTGGTTCGACGCGGCCGCATTGAAGCGCTCGATCCAGATCAACGGCGTGTCCGGCCTGTGCATCACCAAGCTGGATGTGATGGATGGCATGGAGGAAGTGTGCCTGGGCGTCGGCTATCGCATCAACGGTGTCGATAGCGACATTCTGCCGGTGGGCGCCGATGCGCTGGCGGATTGCCAGCCGGTGTACGAGAAGATGCCGGGCTGGGGCGAGAGCACTGTCGGCGTGAAGCGTTACGAGGATCTGCCGCAGGCCGCGCGCAACTATCTGGAGCGTATCGCCCAGGTGTGCGGCGTGTCGGTGGACATGGTTTCTACCGGCCCGGACCGCGACGAAACCATCGTACTGCGTCATCCGTTTGCATAAGCCAGTCCCTGGTCGTAGCGAACGTCATATCGTGCACGGAGATTTGAATAATTGCCGTATCGGAAATAATTGCAGTATCGAAACTACGATGCGCATCGCGAAGTCTGCGGTGCGTATTTTGTTTATTTTTGTTCAGCGGAAAATGAAAAAGGCCCGCATAAATGCGAGCCTTTGTCGTTGGTGCCCAGAAGAGGACTCGAACCTCCACAGTGTTGCCACCGCTAGGACCTGAACCTAGTGCGTCTACCAATTCCGCCATCTGGGCGATGCGAAGGCGCGCACTTTAACCATAGAAGGAAATGTTGTCAATGAAAAAGAAAAATAATTTACGTTTGCAGGATCCGCACCTCGAGCGCGAGCGCGAACAATACGAACATCCGCTGCCCAGCCGCGAGTTCATCCTGCAGATTTTGGGCGAGCAGGGCGGTCCGGTGGACGAGGATGAGTTGTTGCATCTGATGCATATCGAGCACCACGAGGAAGACCTGTTCTCTCGTCGTCTGCGCGCGATGGAACGCGATGGACAGATCATGCGCAACCGCAAGCGGGCGATCTGCGTGGTGGACAAGCTCGACCTGGTCAAGGGCAAGGTGCAGGGCCATCCAGATGGCTTCGGCTTCCTGGTGCCGGAAGACGGCAGCACCGACATGTTCATCAGCGAGAAAGAGATGCACAAGGTGCTGCACGGCGACACCGTGATGGTGCGCCAGGCCGGTGTGGACCGCCGCGGTCGCCCGGAAGCCAAAATTATCGAGGTGCTGGAGCGCGGCAACACACGCGTGGTCGGCCGCCTGTACGAAGAGCACGGCATCTGGTTTGTCGTCGCCGAGAACCAGCGCATCAGCCAGGACATCCTGGTCGCGCCGGGTGCGGCGGGCGGGGCCAAGGTCGGTCAGGTCGTGATCCTGGAGATCATGAAGCATCCGGACAAACACGCGCAGCCTATCGGCCGCATCGTGCAGGTGCTGGGCAACTATGCCGATCCGGGTATGGAGATCGAGATCGCGCTGCGCAAGCACGATCTGCCGTACGAATTTCCCCATGATGTGGAGAAGCAGGCCAAGGCGATTTCTCCTGTCGTTGCAGCAGAAGACTGGGCGGGGCGCGAGGATATCCGCAATCTGCCGTTGGTCACCATAGACGGCGAGACCGCGCGCGACTTCGACGATGCGGTGTATTGCGCACCGGAGAAGGGCGGCTACCGTCTGGTGGTGGCCATCGCCGACGTCAGCCATTACGTGCAGAACAACGATGCGCTGGACCACGAGGCGATCAAGCGCGGCAACTCGGTGTACTTCCCGCGCCGCGTGATCCCGATGCTGCCGGAAGAATTATCCAACGGCCTGTGTTCGCTGAACCCGCATGTGGACCGTTTGTGCATGGTGTGCGACATGCATGTCAGCAGCAAGGGCGAGATCGGCAAATACCGTTTCTATCCTTCGGTGATGTATTCGCATGCGCGTCTGACCTACAACCAGGTCGCCGAGATGCTGGGGCAGCCTGACGGTGAATTGGCGAAGAGCAAAGCCGATATCGTGCCGCATCTGCAGCACCTGTATGAGTTGTTCCAGAAGCTGCTGCATGCGCGCGAGAAGCGCGGCGCGATCGACTTCGAGACAGTCGAGACGCAGATGATCTTCAACGACGACGGCAAGATCGAGAAGATCGTGCCGGTGGTGCGCAACGACGCGCACAAGCTGATCGAGGAATGCATGCTGGCGGCCAACGTGTGCGCGGCGGGCTATTTGCACGAACACAAGCACACCGTGCTGTACCGCATTCACGAAGGCCCGACGCCGGAGAAGCTGGGCGCGTTGCGCGAGTTCCTGAAGGAGTTTGGCTTGCAGCTGGACGGCGGCGAAGAGCCGCAGGCGGGGGACTATTCCAAGTTGCTGAAGAGTATCAAGGGCCGTCCCGACGCAGGTCTGCTGCAGACCGTGATGCTGCGTTCGTTGAAGCAGGCCAAGTACGAGCCGGAGAACGTCGGCCACTTCGGTCTGGGTTACGAGGCTTACACCCACTTCACCTCGCCTATCCGCCGTTATCCGGATCTGCTGGTGCATCGCGCGATCAAGGCGGTGCTGCATGGCAAGCAATACAAGCCGGCGCAGAAATGGGACGAACTGGGCGCTCATTGCTCGATGACCGAGCGCCGCGCCGACGACGCGACGCGCGATGTCGAGGCCTGGCTGAAGTGCTTTTTCATGCGCGACCATCTGGGCAGCGTGTTCACCGGCACCGTGTCTTCGGTCACCAGCTTCGGCATGTTCGTCTCGCTGGACGACCTGTATGTCGAGGGGCTGGTGCACATCTCCGAACTGGGCAAGGACTACTTCCACTTCGAGGCCGCCAAGCACCAGCTGCTGGGCGAGCGCACAGGCCAGCGTTACCGCCTGGGCGACCGCGTGCAGGTGCGCGTCGTGAAGGTGGATATGGAGAGTGCCAAGGTCGATTTCGTGCTGCATGAAGAAGAGTCCGACGACGAGGGCGGGGATGACGCGCAGAAATCGGAAGCCAGGAAATCCGGCGGCAAGAAGTCCGGACACAAGAAGGCGTCCGTCGGGGGAAAGAAGAAACATGGCTGATCTGCGTCTGATCTACGGCTTCCATGCCGTCACCTCGCGTATCCGCCAGAATCCGGACGGCGTGCTGGAAGTCTATTTGCAGGCCCAGCGCAACGATCCGCGCATGCGCGATTTCATCAAGCTGGCCGAGGCTAACGGCGTGCGCATCATCCCGGTGGATGCCAAGCGGTTGGACGGCATGGCCGGCAACGAGCGCCATCAGGGCGTGGCGGCGCGGGTTGATGCGGCGCAACGCGTGCAGCATCTGGACGACGTGCTGGATACGCTGGAAGAACCGCCGTTGCTGCTGGTGCTCGACGGCGTGCAGGACCCGCACAACCTCGGTGCCTGCCTGCGCAGCGCCGATGCGTTTGGCGTGCATGCGGTGATCGCCCCCAAGGACCGCGCGGTCGGTATCACCGCGACCGTCGAGAAGGTCGCCTGCGGTGCGGCCGAAACCGTGCCCTACATCACGGTCACCAACCTCGCGCGCACGCTGCGCGAACTGCAGGAGCGCGACATCTGGGTGGTCGGTGCGGCGGGCGAAGCCACGCAAGACTTGCATAGCTTCAAGCACAAGGGCGGACTGGCATGGGTGCTGGGCGCGGAAGGCGAGGGCTTGCGCCGCCTGACGCGCGAGACCTGCGACGAACTGGTGCGCATCCCCATGCAAGGCAGCGTCGAAAGTCTGAACGTCTCGGTCAGCGCCGGCATCTGCTTGTTCGAAGCACGCAGGCAGCGGGCGGCGAAATAAACAAGTTCGGTTAGAATCCGTCGCCTCAAAAATCTGGATCAGGAAAACAGATGAAGAAGAAAAAGCCGCTTCGAGTCCCCGTCACCAACGGTCTCAAGGATATTTACGCGATGGATATGCATACCGCTTATCAGGCGGCCTGCATGGGCTGTTTCAGCGTCGATACCTTCGGGCGGCTGGCTGCGGCGATCTCCGTGGTACGTTCGGCGCTGGAACAGAAGCACACCCGGATCGAGGGCGCGATAGAGACACTGGATGCGGCCATAACGACACTGCTGGCGGTGCGTTATCGCGGTGACACGACGGATGTATGGGAGATCACCGAGAGCGAACGTCCCTCGGTGATGGCCGGGATAGACATGGCCGAGCAATGCATAGGCACGCTGGATGTCGCTCTGCTGGCGCTGACCGCCGACATGCTGCTGTCGAGCGTGTCCGGCTTGCAGGCATAGCCGCCCTCCGGCACGTCAGAGATACGGTCAGGGCTATCAACAGAACAGGACGCAAGCAGTTGTCGATCTATCTCACCGGTGGCAGGACATGAGCCAAGCCAACAAGCATCAGGACGAACCGGCCTTCGTGCTGCACAGCTATCCGTTCCGCGAGACCAGTTTGATCCTCGATGTGTTCAGCCGTCAGCACGGTCGGCTGGCGATCATGGCGCGCGGCGCGCGGCGTCCCAGGTCGGCGCTGCGCGGCGTGTTGATGAACTTCCAACCGCTGTTGCTCTCGTGGTTCGGTAAGGGCGAGGTGCGCACGTTGCACAGCGCGGAATGGCAGGGCGGCCAGCCTTACCTGCAAGGTACGGCGCTGATGTGCGGCTTCTACCTGAACGAGCTGCTGCTGAACCTGCTGGCGCGCGACGATCCGCACGAACAACTGTTCGACTACTACCGCGCGACGCTGTACCGATTGGCGCACGAGAGCGACCACGCCGCGACGCTGCGCTGCTTCGAGAAGCACCTGCTGCAGGAGCTGGGCTACGCGCTGCCGCTGACGCACGAGGCGCGCACCGGCGAGCCGATAATCCCGGATGTCTGCTATCGTTACATCGTCGAACGCGGCCCGGTGCCGGACGAAGGCGAGTCGGAATCGGGCATGCCTATCGCGGGCAAGACGCTGCTCGATATCGCCGCCGACGATTACGTCGATGCGACCACAGTGCAGCAGAGCAAACAACTGATGCGCATGCTGTTGCACCACTATCTCAGCGGCAAAAAACTGTATACGCGCGAACTCATCAAGGACCTGCAAAAACTATGAAACTCGGACTGAACATCGATCACGTCGCCACGCTGCGACAGGCGCGCGCGTCGCGCTACCCCAACCTTGTGCGCGCCGCGCTGATCTGCGAGGAGGCGGGTGCGGACGCGATCACGCTGCATCTGCGCGAAGACCGCCGCCACATCCAGGATGCGGACGTCGATACCTTGCGCGGCATGTTGCAAACGCGGATGAATTTGGAATGTGCCGTCACCGAAGAGATGATCGTCAACGCGCTGCGCATCAAGCCGCACGATATCTGCCTGGTGCCGGAACGGCGCGAGGAACTGACCACCGAGGGCGGGCTGGATGTGGTGCGCTATTTCGACGCGGTCAAATCCGCCACCGAGCGCTGCACGGCCGCCGGCATCCGCGTGTCGCTGTTCATCGATCCCGACATGAAGCAGATCGACGCCGCGCACCGCATCGGCGCGCCGGTGATCGAACTGCACACCGGCAGCTATGCCGATGCCGACAGCGTGCCGGAGCGTGCCCATGAACTGGAGCGCATCCGCGCCGCGGCGGCGCATGCCCATGCCTTGGGCATACAGGTCAACGCCGGCCACGGCCTGCACTACCACAACGTGCAGGACATCGTCGCCATCCCCGGGATCGTCGAGCTCAACATCGGCCATGCGATCATCGCCGAATCGGTGTTCATCGGTCTGGACGCCGCGGTGCGCAAGATGAAGGCGCTGCTGGTCACTCGCACTGAGAAATCGTAGCGAGCAAGCCAGAGTGCAAGGAGCCGCGCATAACCAGCGACTTGCCCGCTTGCGGGCTTAGTCGAATGGCTAGGAGTTTTATCAGTGAATGACGAGACATACCTTACAGGTAGGCGAGGAATGAACGACAACGTAGTTGCGGCGGAGACTTTCCTTCAGGTTAGTCGAAGCCAACACGCGACGCAGCAATCTGGCTGCGCAGTAGATTTATCATGATCCACGGCATCGGCACCGATATCGTCGAATACGCCCGCATAGAAGCGCTGTGGGCGCGTTACGGCCGGCGTTTCGCCGAACGCATCCTGAGTGCGGACGAGCTGCCGGAGCTCGATGGTCATGCCGCTCCGGCGCGCCTGCTGGCGAAGCGCTTCGCCGCGAAGGAGGCCTTCGCGAAGGCGGTCGGCAGCGGCATGCGCGGCCCGGTCGGCTTCCGCAGCATAGCCGTGACGCACGACGGTCTAGGCAAGCCGGTGCTGACCTTCGACGAGACGCTACGCATCCATCTCGCCCAGTTGGGCATCAACGGACATCACCTGTCGATCAGCGACGAGCGCGGCATGATCGTCGCATTCGTCGTGCTGGAAAGCGCGTAGCACGTCGTCAACATTTGCTTACGTTTTCCCGGGAACAACATTGCGGGAAGTGCGTCATACTCGCGTCTCGCAAATGCGAGCATTAACGAAAACTTGCGCAGCGACTCGTTTGCCCTTTCTCCCGCGAGCGGGGGAAAGTTGGATAGGGGGAAACGGGCATGGCAAGTTTTATTATCGGGGCGGCACACTTGCCATGCCCGTTAACAAGGAGCGATTGAAGATGAAGAAGAGTGTGTTTGCTTTGAGCATGATGTCTATGTTCGGTACGGCTTATGCGGCCGACTACACCGATACCGCGCGCGTGATTTCTTCCTCGCCGGTCTATGAGCGCGTGAGCGAGCCGAAGCGCGAGTGCTGGACGGAAAGCGTACAGGTCGCGCCCAAGGAACGATCCATCGGCCGTGCGTTGATCGGCGGCATCGCCGGCGGTTTGCTGGGCAGCCAGGTCGGCGGTGGCCATGGCAATACGGCAGCGACCGGAGCAGGTGCGGTCGCCGGTGCGGTGATCGGTGATCGTGTCGCCAATCCGGACAGCAACCGTTCCGCGACCGGCTCGGTGGTCGGCGGCGTCGCCGGCGCGGTGCTGGGCAGTCAGGTCGGCGGCGGTACGGGCAACAAGGCGGCAACCGCCGTGGGCGGCATCGCCGGTGCGGTGATCGGCGATCGCGTCGCCAATCCGGACCAGCCGCGCACCGAACAGGTGGAGCGCTGCCGCGAAGTGGCGGATAGCCGCGAAGTGCTGAAAGGTTATGACGTGACTTACCGTTACCAGGGGCAGGATTTCACCACCCGTCTGCCGCACAAGCCTGGTTCGACGTTGCGCGTGAATGTTGCGGTGAGCGTACTCGGCGACAACGACTCCGGTGCGGATCGCAGTTATCGTCGCAACGACGATGCCGAATCCGGCTATCGCAGGGAGTCGCGCTACCGCGACAATTGATACCCGTAGTAGTGACGTAAAAAAGCCCGGCTCAGCCGGGCTTTTTGTTGGGGGCTACATTATCGGGTGATTAATCAAAGCGTCCGGTAATGTAATGGCTCCAGCCGCTGCTTCGCAGCTTAACATTCGCTACGCTCATGTTCACCCTACGGGTACGAGAGCCTGCGCCGCTACATCACAGGCAGGTTAACCAAACCTGCCTGTGATGTAGTCTTCCGTCTCCTTGCGCTTCGGGTTGGTGAACACGGTGCTGGTGTCGCCGAACTCGATCAGGTCGCCCAGGTACATGTAGGCGGTGTAGTCGGAGACGCGCGCGGCCTGTTGCATGTTGTGGGTCACGATGACGATGGTAAAGTCTTCCTTCAGTTCGTCGATCAGCTTCTCGATATGTGCGGTGGAGATCGGGTCGAGCGCGGATGTTGGCTCGTCCAGCAGCAACACCTGCGGCTTGACCGCGATTGCGCGGGCGATGCACAAACGCTGTTGCTGGCCGCCGGACAGGCCGGTGCCGCTCTGCTTGAGCTTGTCCTTGACCTCGGTCCACAGCGCGGCCTTCTTCAGCGCCCATTCGACGCGCTCGTCCATCTCGTTCTTGCCGAGGTTCTGGTACAGCTTCACGCCGAACGCGATGTTGTCGTAGATCGACATCGGGAACGGGGTAGGCTTCTGGAACACCATGCCGATCTTGGCGCGCAGCATGTTCAGGTCCTGTCGCGGGTCGAGGATGTTCGCGCCGTCCAAGATGATTTCGCCGGTGGCCTTCTGCTTGGGGTAGAGCTGGTACATGCGGTTGAAGGTGCGCAGCAGCGTGGACTTGCCGCAGCCGGACGGGCCGATGAAGGCCGTCACCATCTTCTCGGCGATGTTCAGGTTGATGTCCTTGAGCGCGCGATCCTTGCCGTAGTAGAAACTCAGGTCCTTGACCACGACCTTGGGATTGGCGATGTTTTCAGCGTTCATTTGAGCGTTCATTGCTAGCCTTGTCGATGACTGGATTTAGTGGGTGCTTGCGCCCGGTTAATGGCTGGTCGCACTTTGGCGGAACAGCACGCGCGCCAAGATGTTCAGTGTCAGTACGCTCAGCGTAATCAGCAAGGCGCCGGCCCAGGCGAGGTTCTGCCAGTCCTCGTAGGGACTCATCGCGAACTGGAAGATCACCACCGGCAGGTTGGCCATAGGCTGATCCATGTCGCTGCTCCAGAACTGGTTGTTCAGCGCGGTGAACAGCAGCGGCGCGGTCTCGCCGCTGATACGCGCGATGGCGAGCATCACGCCGGTGATGATGCCGGCGCGCGCCGCGCGCAAGGTGACGAAGTTGACGATTTTCCATTGCGGTGCACCGAGTGCGGCTGCAGCCTCGCGCAGCGTGCTGGGCACCAGACGCAGCATGTTCTCGGTGGTGCGGATCACGATGGGGATCACGATGATCGCCAGCGCCAGCGCACCGGCCCAGCCGGAGAAATGCTTCACGTGCACGACATAGACCTCGTAGACGAACAGGCCGATGACGATGGAGGGCGCCGACAGCAGCACGTCGTTGATGAAGCGCGTAACCGGCGCCAGCCAGCCGCGCTGGCCGAATTCGGCCAGATAGGTGCCGGCCAGGATGCCGATGGGCGTGCCTATCATGACGCCGACGACGGACATCATCAGGCTGCCGACGATGGCATTGAGCAGGCCGCCGGCGCTGCCGGGCGGCGGGGTCATTTCAGAGAATACCACCGGCGCGAGCGCCGGCAGGCCATGCACCAGCAGGGTCCACAGGATCCAGATCAGCCAGAACAGGCCGAAGGCCATGGCCAGCAGCGAGACGGTCAGGCCAACGGCATTGGTAATGCGGCGGCGGGTATAGAGGGACGGCATCATGTTCATGCTGTTTTCCCTTCGCGTTGTCCGAGTTTGTAGAGCATGTAGCGCGCCAGCGACAGCACCACGAAGGTGATGAAGAACAGGATCAGGCCGAGTTCGATCAGCGCGGAGGTGTACAGTTCGCCGTAAGCTTCGGTGAACTCGTTGGCCAGCGCCGAGGCGATGCTGTTGCCGGGCATCAGCAGCGACTGGGTCAGTTCATGGGCGTTGCCGATCACGAAGGTGACTGCCATGGTTTCGCCCAGCGCGCGTCCCAGCCCCAGCATGATGCCGCCAACCACGCCGATGCGGGTGTAGGGCAGCACGATATTCCACATCACCTCCCAGGTGGTCGCGCCCAGGCCGTAGGCCGATTCCTTCAGCAGCGTCGGCACGACCTCGAACACGTCGCGCATCACCGAAGCGATGAACGGGATCACCATGATCGCGAGGATGATGCCGGCGGTCAGGATGCCGATGCCCATGGGCGGGCCGGAGAAGAACGGGCCGATATAGGGCATCGGGCCGATATTGTCGTTGAGCCAGGGCTCGACATGGTCGGCAAACAGCGGGGCGAATATGAACAGCCCCCACATGCCGTAGATGATGCTGGGGATGCCCGCCAGCAGTTCGATGGCGATGCCCAACGGACGGCGCAGGATGCGCGGCGACAGCTCGGTCAGGAAGATCGCGATGCCGAAACTGACCGGGATGGCGATCAGCAAGGCGATCCCGGAAGTTACCAGCGTGCCGACGATAGGAATCAGCGCGCCGAATTGATCGTTGACCGGGTCCCAGTCGGAACTGGTCAGGAAACCAAAGCCGAACGCCTCGATGGCGGGCATGCTGCCCACCACCAGCGATCCGATGATCGCTGCCAGCAGAAGCAGTACGCCGAATGCGGAAATGCGGGTGATACCGCGAAACAGCATATCCAATAGCGTCTGTCGTTTCAGACTGGCTTCACGTAATAACATCGTTGGCATGGTTGGTTGTTTTCTGTAACAAATAATTCTTGGGGGGACAAAATCACGGGGGCTTGAGCCCCCGCGATTATAGCCTAATGGAGCGGATTATTTCGTCAACGAAGAACCGGAAGCGTCGCGGATCTGGCTCTTCCAAGCCTTGCGGATCAGGTTCTGCACGTTTTCCGGCAGCGGTACATAGTCCAGTTGGGCGGCCAGCGGGCTGCCATTGGTGTATGCCCAGTCGAAGAACTTCAGCACTTCCTTGGCCATCGCTGCATCTTCCTGCATCTTGTGC
>MGWR01000017.1 GCA_001801085.1 Gallionellales bacterium GWA2_60_142
GGTCGGACTGAAGTCCGACCTGCCGGTGGATTGGGCTGATGCTCACGCCCAGCGCTTCAAGGCGGCGATGGACGACGATTTCAACACGCCGGAAGCGGTCGCCGTGCTGTTCGATCTCGCCAACGAAGCGAACCGCAGTGAGGTAGGGGCACGGCGCGCCGTGCCCCTACTCAAGGCGCTGGCCGGTGTGCTCGGTTTGCTGCAACGCGACCCGCAGCAGTTCCTGCAAGCCGGTGCTGGCGAAGGCGGGCTGGACGATGCCGCTATTAACGCGCAGATCGAAGCGCGTATCGCCGCCAAGAAGGCGAAGAACTTCGCCGAAGCCGACCGCATCCGCAAGGAACTGTTGGAGGCGGGAATCGTGCTGGAAGACATGCCGCAGGGTACGACCTGGCGGCGTGCTTAAGGGATAGTCGCCCGCCGATTGACGGTCTCTGTGCGTGAGATTTGAAAAGTTGTTAACCCCTGAACGAACACTTTCGTTGACTATCGGCCAACTCTTGTTGGCTGTGGTTTTTGCGCTGGTGCTGGCCGGTTGCGCAAACGAACCTCTGAAGGTCGTCGAAAAGCCCGTACCAAAGCCGCCGCCCCCGTCGGTGACTCCGAAGAAGCCGCCGGTCAAGGTAGTTCCTCTCCCCAAGCCATTAACCGGCCCGGAACTGGTCGGCAGCCTGCTTCCCCCCTTCGTTCAGGACAAGAGCGGTTGGGCTGCGGATATCGTCGCCGCTTTCGATGCCTTGAATATTCCGCCGACCAAGGGGAATGTTTGCGCGGTGTTGGCCGAGATCGAACAGGAGTCTACGTTCCAGGCTATCCCTGTCGTTCCCGGTCTGCCGAAGATAGTCAGGACGGAGCTGGAAGCTCGTTGGGACAGCTATGGCATTCCCTGGTGGATCATGGACAGGAGTCTGGCGATGCGCTCGCCCACCGGACAGACCTATAGTGCACGCATCGATGCACTCAGAACCGAGAACGATGTGAACGACCTGTACGAGGACATGATCTCGGAGATCCCGATGGGGAAGAAATTATTCGCCGACTACAACCCCGTGCGAACCGGTGGTCCGATGCAAGTCAATGCGAGCTTTGCCAAGTCGTATGCGGCGAAGAGAGGCAACCCCTTTGCCTACGACGGGTCGCTGCGCAATGCGCTGTTCAGCCGCAAGGGCGGGCTGTACTTCGGGGTGGCGTACTTGCTGGATTATCCGGCGAGCTACGAAAGCATGAGTTTCCGGTTCGCCGACTACCACGCGGGTCGCTATTCCAGCCGGAACGCGGCTTTCCAGAAGGCGGTGAGCGCGCTGAGCGGCATTCCTTTGAAAGCGGATGGCGATCTGCTGAGCTATGAAGACGGCGTCGCGCTCGATGACGACAGCCAGACCCTGCGGGCTTTGCTCGCGCTCGCGCCGCGATTGAAAATGGATAGAGCCGGGATATTCCGCAATCTGAAATTGGAAAAGTCCTACGCTTTCGAGCGAAGCCCGCTGTACGCCAAGGTCTGCGCCTTGACCCCCTCGATGCCGCGCGCGCAGGTTCCGGAAATTGAAGTCAGGGGCCTCAAGTTTACCCAGCGGTTAACCACCGGGTTGTATGTGAATCGGGTCGATAGCCGCTACCGGAACTGCCTGAAGAAGTAAGGAGGTGTTGCTCAGGGGAGCTTGCCCGCCGCGACCATGCGGTTGAACAGGATGTTGGGCGAGAGCCAGATCATGAGGTCGTCGAATTCGCCGTTCGCTGCCGTGCCCGGCGCTGGCGTATGGCTGACGAATACGCGGTTGTCGTTCAGGTTGGCGGCTTCGTCGAGGCCAGTGCCGCCGTAACCGCCGTTTTTGCCGGTGGAGAACACAAGCGCCGGAACCTTGTCGGTCAGTTTGTTGGCTGTGGGGCCGCAATCCGAGCTTCCGATGCCGGTAGCACTGGCACATACGTTGAGCAAGTTTGCGTCGGCAATCTTGTCCATGGTCGCGCTCTGCATGCCAGTGTTGCTAGTAAATACATTATTTACGGTTGGCGTTGTTGTTTTGCTCCAGCTGGTTACAGCATAGCGGATAGGATTGCCCCATGCGTCAATGACGAGCCCTTGGCTATTCACTGAAGTGATGCCGAGCGTTGCTGCGGGGACGTAGCCATCGTAGAAGTTGGTGCAATTCCCTCCCCCCAATGGACTTTCTTCTCCGTTGCTCGATGTGCTGGCAGGGCAGGGCAGGCGACCGTTTGAAACGGCGAAGCCGACCAGCGCCTGCTGGATTTCCTCCAGTTGTTTGCGCGTCTCGCCTACGCGTTGCGCCTCCATCTGTGAGGATAGCGTGGGCATCAGCCCGCCCAGCAGCAGGCCGATAATCAGCAGCACCATCGCCATTTCGACAAGGGTGAAGCCTTGCTGCGTATCGGGGCGTGAATTTATGGACATGGCGCTACATTCAGGTTCGGGTCGATGCAATACAGGATGTCGTTGAAGCTGTCGGTTGTCTCGTCGCTTTGGTAGTCGGTGCCGGATGAGATGGATATGTTAGTCAAGTTGCGCCCTTCCAGATAATTGTTGAAATTGAGGCGTTCGCTTGCTGTTGTACGACTCTGGCCGGAAAGGCGGCTGCCTGCAAATATGACAACAGCAGCATAGGCCCCGCTGCCGTTGATGCGTAGGCATTGGGCACAATTGCTGGTGTCGCCGGCAGGGGAAAAACTTTCTCCGACAGCATAAAACAATTGATCCTTCCAGTTCGTCCACCAAGGTTGATAGGCCGTCCATTCCGGTACGCTTGGGCAGTTAATAGGAGCGTACGGAGCGGTGCTGTGCAACTGCAACTGGTAATAGGGAAAGTTGATATGGTTGTTGGTGTCGTCCTGTGAAGTATTGACCCGATAGGGCAAGCGACCGGCAAGCCGGTTGTCTTCGTCGTCATAGTTGCCGTCAGTCCAGTAATCGTTTGCGGGGTTTCGGAGCCGACCGGACCAAGGAAGTCGTTTATCAGAGGAATTTATCGGATATGGCCAGAAGTTGAAGCGATTCCTGCTCCCGTAATCGGCGATGCATTCCGCCGCTTTGCGCGTCAGGCTGTCCAGTTTTGCGCGGATGTTGCGCGCGTTGAAAATGTCTTCGCGTGTAATGTAGATCATCCGGTCGTTCAACAGGGCGGAGTCTCCGAGGCGGAACTGGCTGACGGCATCGGCGGCGCCCGACACGGCAGCATTGTTTATCGTGCCATCGTTGTCGAGATAGTTTGACGGCGTGTAATTGCCGCCGCAGACGGGGGCCGTTCCATCTGGGGCGCGATTTTGGGCGCCGAGCGGGGGGGCGGGCGCGAACACCACAGCGACCACGTTTTGTGCGACGGTCGCACCGCTCGAATCCAGTATTTCAAACAGACCTGGAGTGTCCTGATTCATCATCTTGTCAGTCATGGGGTTGTTCTTGTATGTGCCGGAAACGGCATACCACAGGCATTCTCCACTCCCGTCGAGCAGCGCGGGCAAGCCCAGCGTTTTCCACGGCAGTCTGCCCATGGCGCTGATGTCCTTGCTGCCGCAGGTCTCGGAAGAGCCTTCATCGTTGGCGCCATAACCGGTGCCGTTTGGATCGGGGCAGGGCAGATAACCGTGCACGTATCCGCTGTGCGTATCGCCATAGGTAATCGCATAGCCGATCAGCGCGTCTTTTGCCTGCGCGAGCGCTTCGGAGGTTTTTTTCTGCCGCTCGTTCTTCAGTGCGGTCGAGCCGAGCGAGCCGATCAGCGCCGCAGCGATGCCCATAATCAAGACCGCCAGCATCACCATTAGTGCGATGCCGTGCTGTCGGGTCTTGCGGGGAGGGGGGGCAGGGCGGCGCATCGCGCGCTCCTATTCCCCTGCGGGCGCCGGATTGACGATGATTTTTTGCCCGACCTTGACCTTGACCGGTTGCGACTGGCCGGGGATGGCGACCGGGACGCTGTCCGGTGAGCGGTCATCGCTCTGGCCGGCGGCCTGGGGCACGCCGTTGATCCACACGGTGCGTTCGCCGCCGTGGCGTTGCACGATGCCGTCTATCGACATGACGTTGGGCGAATTCGCGGGGGTGGTGTCCCGGGCGTGTTCTATGTCCATCTGGGCGCGTTGCTCCGGGGTGTAGAACAGGCGTCCCAGCTCCTCGGCGTGGGCGGGGACGGAGGTTGTCAGGGCGAGGGCGCAGATTATGGTCGGGAAGTTGGGCTCGGCACGCCGTGCCCTTTCGGCAAATAGATATAGGGCGATTTCAAGAATTCGGTTCATGGCGTCGCGTTCCTGTTCTTCAGCGTGATCCATCCGCCGCGGCATTCGGCGGTGAGACCGGCTGCGCTGCCGCCGTTTTCGTCGCTATTCTGCCGTTGCAGCGTGCAGCCTTCGTGCTGGTAATGTCCCTTGACCTGGTTGTGCAGCGCGGCGAAGAAGTTCAGCAGTTGTCCTTCGTGCAGCAGGTCGAATTCCATGGTCATTTCGCTGTACTGGATGTCGAACGCGCCGTTGTCGATAGGCAGTAGCGGGACATGCGCCTTCTGCGGTGCGATGTTGTAGCGGAAAGAGTCTACGATGTGTTGTTGCCGCAGTCGTTCCAGTCCTTCCATCCAGTCCAGTCGCTGTCCGTCGCCGATAATGCCGCTATTCGCCAGTGCCTGGTATTTTTCGGCATAGGTTGCCATGTTCTGTCTATCCTCCTGTGCGGCCGTCAGTTGGCGGCGGGCATCGTCGAGACGGCTTTGCGCGGTGCGCCGGTCTTGCTGCACCTGTGTGGCGTATTGGTCGCTTCCATACAGGAACGCCGCACTCATCGATACGGAGAGGCCGAGGCTCAGCAGGGTCCACCGCATCAGCGCGAAATCGGAACGGGAGAATTTCATTCTGCGGCCCTCCGTGAAATCTTCAGCGCAAAAGTGAGTGTCTCCTGTTGCGTCTCTTCACGGTCGGATATGTTGCCGCCCGGGCTGATGTCGAGCGGCTTGCCGAGTGCGGTCACGCTGTAGCCCTGTTTCTCCAGCTCGATCTGGAAGCGGTCGAGATAGCCGAGTGCGGTGCGGTAGTTGCCCTCGAATCCGAGCAGGCGCCCCTTGAGGGTGACGACTTGGGCCGGGACGGTGGCAGGCGCGTTGTTCGCGGCGGGTTCGGCGGCATCCATTTTCCAGCCGAGTTCGTCGAGCTCGATGCGCGGATAGCGGTCGAGCGCCCTGCCTAGCGGGCGCATGGCGTTGCCCGGAGATACGGTCTGCCTGTCCAGGTCGCGCATGATGGAGACAGACGACTTCATCTCCGAGGCAGGGGCTTGCGTGTTCGGGAAGGCGTCGGTGATTTGCTTCACTTCATTTTGGATGCGCTGCGCGTCGCCGACCATAGCGCGGGTCTCGTCCGCATTCCATCCGCTTTGCCAGATGTCCGACGTTCCCCAGGCCAGACTGCCGGCCAGTAGTCCGCCGGCGATCCAGTGCAGCGCGCGGCGCATTCGCCATAGCGTGCAGTAATGGACATGCTCGGTGTTGGCGTAATGCGTCTGCGGCGGATCGATCGCGAGGCGATGCAGGAATATCTGGCTGGCGTCGGAGTCGCTGAAGCGGTGTTCGATGCCGAGCTTGCCGGCCAGATCGTCAAGTTCGACGAGATCGTAACGCATGTCCGCATTTTCGGGCAGCGTCGAGCGGAGTTCGAGTAGGTCATCGCCGTGCCCCAGCAGGCGTACGTCCAGCATCTGTCCGGCGGGAAGCAGGCTCAGGCTCTTCAGGTACTGGTAAGTGCGCGGCAACTCTCTGGTCACCGCGTCCTGAAAAGTCAGGTCGGCATTGATCGGCGTCAGCCGGGATATTTGCAGCCGATGCTCGCTGAAATAGGTCTGGCGCAGTCCGGCCGATTTCTCCCACGAGATCAGCAGCAGGTATTCCGATGGATGGTCCTTGACCAGCGGCGCGCTGATCTGCGGCACCGAATAGATGCCGGAGAGCGGGATCTTGTGCGCCAGCAGGATATTCACCCAGGGGGTGACCAGCGCCGGATTGGTCAGTGCCGAGAACAGCATGTCGTCGTCGCGTCGGCCGGTTTTCTGGCGCAGCAGCAGCGTGGCTTGGCGGAACGGTGTGCCTCGGTAGAACTGCTCGAACTTGCGTTGCAGCAGCGCGTTGCGGCTGCCGCCGATCAGGTGCGGGATGCTTTCCTGGCGAAAATCTTCCTCGATCAGATCGACCAGCAAGTAGGCGGGATAGTGGACGGTTTTTACGAATGCGGCGAAATCGTCCGGTCCGGCGCTCGTGTCTTCGAACTCGCGTTGCGCCACGATTTTTCCGCCCTCCATGATTTGTGCATGGAGATGGCTGGCGCTCAGGAACAGTAACAGGGCGCTCTTCATCAGAATTTCACCTTGCCGATCAGGTCGTAGATTGGCGACAGCACCGATAGCATTACCCAGCCGAGCAGTGCGCCGAGAATCAGGGTCATCGCGGGTTCGATCAAGACCTGGACCTTCTTGATGGAATCTTTGACATCGCGGTCGTAGAAATAGCTGACGTTGAGCAGCGCCTTGTCCAGCGAGCCGGTGGCTTCGCCCACCTTGAGCATGCGTATCACCAGCGGCGGAAAGATGCCGGTGTTCTGGAAACTCTGGGTGAGGTTCTTGCCGGATTCGATCTCGACGATGACGTCGTCCAGACTCTTGGCGAGCACCTGGTTGTTGACCACCTCACGCGAGTTGGCGATGCAGTCCATGATGCTCACCCCCGAACCGTACATCATCGCGAAGGTGTTGGCGAAGCGGGCCAGAATGATCTTGCGCAGAATGGGGCCGATCACCCAGAACTTGAGTTTCATGTCGTCGTAGCGGTAGCGCATCTCCGGGCTGGAGGCGATCAGAAGCTTGGCGGCGACCGGCAGGACGAGGGGCAGGGCGATCAGCGCGTACCAGTATTCGACGAAGAACGCCGAGGTGGCGAGCAGCATGCGCGTCTGGAACGGAATCTCTTGCCCCATGCCCTTGATGAAGGCGACTAGTTGGGGCACCAGATAGATCATCAGAAAGAAGGTGATCGCGACCACAATGATGCCGACGAAGGCGGGGTAGAGCAGGATGGTTTTGGTGTGGGATGCCATCTCGTCCTGCCACTTCAGCGAGTCGGTGATATGCAGGAACACCTCGGGCAACTGACCGCTTTCCTCGCCGGCATGAACGAGGCTGATGAAGATCCGCTCGAAGGCGTCGGGATGATCGGACATCGCCAGGGAGAGTTTCTTGCCGCCCTCGATGGACTCGACCATGCTGGCGATGATTTCGCGGAAATGCGGGTCGCTCATCGTGTCGCGCAGGTCGGCCAGGCTTTCCAGCAGCGGTACGCCGGCGCGGGTGAGCTGTTCGAGGTTGAAGAAGAACGTAATCAGTTCCGGACGCTTGATGCGGGCGCGCGCCAGCCCCATCCTCCCGCTGTCTATTTGTGCATCGATAAGATCCAGACCGGCATGCTTCAGGCGCAGTTCCAGATCGACCACGTTGGCGGCATCCTGCAGTCCCTTGCTGGCCTTGCCATGACTGTCGATGGCGCGATAGGAATACAGGGCCATGGGCGCTCCTTAACCGAGGCGGTCGGTAAGATCGACCACGCGGCTGACTTCCGAAAGCGAGGTGACGCCCTGACGGATGCGCCGTATGCCATCCATCGCCAGCGGCCGGAAACCCTTGGCGAGCGCTGCTTCGCGGATTTGTCTTGTGCTGGCGCGGCGCGACACCAGATCGTCGAGGTCGTGATCCATCTTCAGCAGCTCCATGATCGCCATGCGTCCGTTGTAGCCCTGGTGGTGGCACAGGTCGCAGCCGGCGGCGCGATACAGCGTGACCTCCTCGTGATCGGAAATGCCGAGCAGCTTGCGTTCCTGCGTGTCGGGCTTGTACGGATATTTGCAATCCCTGCACAGGATGCGGATCAGCCGCTGCGCGACGACGCCGATGATGTTGCCGGCCATGATGTCGGGCAGGATGCCGATGTCCAGCAGACGCGGAATCGCACCGATGGCCGAGTTGGTGTGCAGCGTCGAATACACCTGGTGGCCGGTCATCGCGGCGCGGAACGCCATCTCGGCGGTGGGATGGTCGCGGATCTCGCCGACCAGGATGATGTCCGGATCCTGGCGCATCATCGAGCGGATGCCGTTGGCGAAATCCAGCTTGGCCGATTCGTTGATCGAGGTCTGGCGGATCAGCGCGATGGGGTATTCGACCGGATCCTCCAGCGTCATGATGTTCACCGACTCGGTGTTGATGTGGTTCAGCACGGAGTACAGCGTGGTGGTCTTGCCGCTGCCGGTAGGTCCGGTCACCAGCACGATGCCTTCCGGTTTGGCGATGATCAGCTTGAGCGTGTTTAGCGTAGCGTCGTCCAGCCCGATCTGGTTGAGCGGCACGATGCCTTTCTGCCGGTCGAGGATGCGCAGCACCAGGTTCTCGCCGTGTGTGGTGGGGTGCGACGCGACGCGGAAATCGATCTGCCGCCCGGACAGGCGCAGCGAGATACGGCCATCCTGCGGCGCGCGCGTCTCGGCGATGTTCATGTTGCTCATCACCTTCAGGCGCACCACCATTGCCGGCCAGAAACTCTTGTGCAGGCTGCGCACCTGGCGCAGCACGCCGTCGATGCGGTAGCGGATGCGCAGGAAGCTGCTTTCCGGTTCGAAGTGGATGTCGGACGCGCCGCGCTGCACCGCTTCGGTCAGTAGCGCGTCGATCAGGCGCACCACCGGCTGGCTGAATTCGTTGACGCCTTGCTGCGTCTGGTATTCCATTTCGCCCGGCTCGATCTCGTGCAGAATGCCGTCGATGGAAAGCTCGAAGCCGTAATACTGGTCGATGGCGCGCAGGATGTCGGATTCGCTGGCGAGCTGGGTGATCAGCCGGTACTCGTCCTTGAGCAGCGCGCGCACCTGGTCCAGCGCGATGATGTTGTCCGGATCGGCAACCGCCAGCGTCAGCACGCGCGCGCTCTTGTCCACCGACAGCGGCAGCAACTGGTAGCGCCGTGCGACGTCCTTGGGGATGCAGGCCAGTGCGACAGGATCGGCGATGATGCTGGCGAGATCGACGCTCTCCTGTCCGAGGTTCTCCGACAGCACGTCGCGTATCGTGGCCTCGGAAAGAAAACCGAGGCGAACCAGCAAACGTCCCAGCGGCTGGTGCGTCTTGTTCTGCTCCTGCAGCGCGATGCGCAACTGGTCGTCGCTGATGACACCCTTGTCGACCAGTATGCGTCCCAGCGGCTGCTGGAGCTGGTTGTCCTGTGTCCCGTTGTTCGGCATTTTGCTTACCTGTTCTGGCGTCCCAAGGCGTCGATTCGGCGCGATATCTGCGCATGGTCGAAACCCGCGCCGTGCGCCGCGTCGAGTTGCAGCGCGCGCTGGTAATAACGTGCGGCCATACTGGCCTGTCCGAGATGGTCGAGGCTGACGGCCAGGTTATAGGCGAATCCGGCGTTGTCCGGCTCAAGCGTGCAGGCGTTGAAATAGGCCTGTTGCGCCTCGCTCCAGCGCGACTGTTCGGCGAACAGGTTGCCCAGCGCGAAATGCAGCGCCGCGGAGTCGCCCTGTTCGCGCAGCAAAGTCTTCAGGCGGCTCTCGTTGCCGTCGTCTTCCGTGTTCAGCGCCGACATGCCGGCATTCGCCACCGCATTGCGCGGATCGAGCATCAGCACGCGAGAGAAATATTGTGCCGCCACCAGATTATCGCCGCCCTGCTGGGCGATGGCCGCGAGGCCTAGCAATGCATCGGTGTTGCGTCCGTCCTTGGCGAGCATCGCCTGATACAGTTGCCGCGCTTCTTCCGGTTTGCCGGCGCGGTAGGCGAGGTAGGCGTTCTGCAACAGCGGATCGACGGCGGCTGCGCGTTGCGGTTCGATGCGTACCGTCGGCCTTTGGCGCGGCAATGGTTCGGCGACCGGCGCAGGTTCGGGCAGAAGGTCGGATGCCGGTTCCTCCGCGACTTCATCCGCGGTCGGCACGGCCTCGGGGATCGCATCGCTCTGCGGTTCGTCAGTCACGGTCTGTATCGGCTGCGATGGGGCGGTTGCGATGGGACGCTGCGGAGCGACGAAGGCGGAGGATGAATCGAGATACCACCAATAGCCCGCGCCTGCGACCAGCAGCAATATCGTGCCGCCGAGCGCATACAGGAGGTAGATGTTGGGGCGCATGTATCCGGCGGACGGCGATTTTGCGTTGAACAGATTCTGTCCTGCATCGCGCGCATTTTGTCTGGAATCGTCCGTTGCGGAAGCCTGCTGATTGTCCGGCCGCAGCCCTTCCGCTGCTGTGGCTAGATTCGCCTCGGCAGATTGGACTTTCTTGCGGGCTTCCAGAAGCAGGCTCATGTCACGGCTTGCCGGATGACGGCTCTCCAAAGTTTTCCTGGCCGGGCTCCTGCTTGAAGAAATTCTGGTCGGGCAGCATGTCGCGATAGGCGCTGAAGTCGCCGACGATGCTGGCATCCTTGATGATGACCGGGCGCAGGAAAATCACCAGCTCAGTCTTTGTCGTCGTGTCGTTGCGCTGTTTGAACAGTTCGCCGGCCACCGGGATGCGGGAGACGCCGGGGATCGCATCGGTCAGGTTGTTGATCGAATCCTGCATCAATCCACCCATTACGGCGATCTGGTTGTTCTCGACGCGCATCACCGATTCCATTTCGCGAGTCTGGGTTTCCGGAATACCCTGGTTATTGACGCCCAGATTGGGGTTGGGGTCGGGTACGTAGCGGATCACCCGCGAAATCGACGGTTTGAGGTTGAGCAGGACCACGTCGTTGTCGCTGATCTGCGGGGTGACGCTCATCGTGAATCCGACCGGTATGGTGTTGGGAGTGGTCGTGTAGGTGGTGATTGCTGCGGCATTCTGCGTGGCGACCGTATCCGCCTTGACGGTGAAATACACCAGATTATCTACGACGCGCATCATCGCAGTCTGGTTGTTGAGCACGCTCAGCTTGGGGCTTGATAGAACCCTGACATCGCCGAACGACTCCAGCAGCGAGACCTGCTGGGTGACCGTGGCGGCGGTCGGGTTGGTGATGATGCCGAATACGCCGTTGCCGACATTGGTCGGCAGTCCGGCGCTGCTCTGCACTACCTTGAATCCCTTGCCGCCCGCCTTGATCAGCGCGGACCAGTTAATGCCCTGCTTGTACTGGTCGCTCAGGCGCACCTCGACGATGGTTGCTTCTATCATGACCTGGCGGCGGGCGTTGTTCATCACCTGATCGATGAATTCCCTGATCCTTTCATGTTGCTTGCCGGTGGCGCGCACCGTGATGAGGCCGTTTTCCGGATTCGCAATGACCGAGGCGGCTTCGCGGAAAGTGTTGCGGCGGGTGACGATCCTGCTGTCGCCTTCCTGTATCGTGACCTGTGTCGGTGTTGTCTCGTTGCCGATTTTTTTGGCGGTGTTTTTCTTCTCGGTCACGATGCGGTCGGTGCCGCCGCTTTGTTCGGTGACCGTTTCGCTCGATCCGTCCGGCAGTATCTTGTCGGTTTCGTGCAGGATGTCTTTGATGTTCTGAACGAGTGTTTCCCAGAATCGGTTCTTCGAAGTGTTCTTGATTGCGATCGATGAGGTGCTGCCGCCCGTTCCGGTCGCTGAGCCGCCGGTATTGCTGACCTGCATGGCGTTGTTGATCGAACTCTCCGCGTCCCGCGTCATGTTCACATAGTCGATCTTGTAGCTGCGCAGATAAGGCGAGTCCGGCATCACGATCAGGTTGCCGTTCTCCAGTTCGTAGCGCATGTCGATCTGCTTGGCGATGCGCGTCAGGATCTGCGGCAGGGTCTGGTCCAGGGCGTTCAGTGTGACCGTGCCCTGGATGCCGGGATGGATGTCCAGATTGATCTTCGCGTCGCGCGCCAGCGCGAACAGGATCTCCTGCGCGGGGATGTTGGTGACGACGACGCTATAGGTCTCCGGTTTGGCGCCGGGCTTCGGCGCCGGAAGTGCTACGGTGCGCGTGAGCGGCTGCGGGATGTCCGCCGCATTGTCATGGATGACCGGTCGCTGGATGTGCTTGTCCGACGGTTGGATAGGCCGGGTGCCGCAGCCGGCGACGATCGCGCAGGCTGCGATGAGGGTGATGCAGAGACGGGACAGATTGCGGGGATACACGCTTTTCTCCATTGCTACCGTTCGCCCCCAGCCTAACAGGTTTGCAGGGCTTGCTCAACGAGCATTAGCCATATATTTTTAGAACACGTGGATCGCGGTGGCGAAGGATTCCTGGTAGCGCGGCGGAAGGTCCTTAATTGCATTGCGCGCCGCTTCGACCGTGAGGTAGGCGCCATACAGCACGCGCAGCCCTTCCTTGTCGCCGAAGCGTGCCGGCACCAGATAAATCTGCGGGAGTTTGCCTAGTCCATCCGCGCGTTTCAGGAAGCCTTCGACGCGCTTGGGTTGGAGATCTTCGGTAGAGAAGAGCTGGATGCTGGCGGCGACATTCTTCTGCGCCAGCAGTTTTTTGCCTGCGGCCAGCCGCTGATCGAACAGGCTTGTGGCAGGGGCAGGGGCAGGGGCAGGGGCAGGGGCAGGGGCGGCGGGCGGCGCCGGTTCTTCCGCTTGCGCGGGAGCGGGGGCGACAGGGACGATGGTGGCCTGCTCGGTTGCCGGTGGCGGAGCGACGGGCTCCGGAGTCGCTGCGGTCGGCATGGTGGCCGCAGCCAGTTGCGCTTGAGGGGCGGGCGACTGCGGTTTGTCCGTCGTCCACCATGCGGTCAGCCCGACCAGCAGCAATGCGGCGATTGCGCCGCCCGCGAGTATCCCGGCAGGCGGTAGATTGATGGATGGCATGGGCGGCATAGACGGCAGTCTGAGCTTGCGCGAGGGTTGCAGTTCGCTGTCGCGCATCGCGGCCTGGACGTGGCGCGGCTCGATGTTGTGGGTGTCTTCGACGAAGGCGGCCAGCAGCGATTTGTCCGCGAGGATGTTGATGCGGCGCATCAGGCCTTCCGAGGCGCGACCGATGAGTTTGAGGGCCTGCGGCGAGAATACGTTGGGGCCGTGGTAGCCGGCGGCGCGCATCCGGAACATCAGATAGCTTTCCAGCGCGTTGTGCGACATCGGCTGCATGTTGAAGTGATGGACGATGCGATCCTTGAGCTGGCGCATGTTCGGCTGTTCAAGTTTGTTGTTCAGCTCCGGCTGGCCGAACAGGATGAGTTGCAGTAATTTGAAATTTCCGACTTGCAGGTTATACAACAGCCGCAGTTCTTCCAGCGTGTCCGGCGGCATCGCGTGCGCCTCGTCCACCAGCACCACCACGCGTTTGCCTTCGCGGGCCTTCTCTTCGAGCTTGCTCTGTATGCCGTGCATGATGATGCCGACGCGCTCGCCCTCGACCTTGAGCCCCAGTCCGTCGGCGATCGCGTACAGCATCTCTTCGCGCGACAGGCTGGGGTTGGCCAGGTAGATGGTGTTGATGTGTCCGGGCAGGCGTTCAAGCAGCATGCGGCACAGCATGGTCTTGCCGCTGCCGACTTCGCCGCTGACCTTGATGATGCCTTCCGATTCGCTCAGCGAGTAGACCAGCGCGTCGAGGATTTCGCCGCGGTTCGCTCCGGAAAAAAAGAACGTCGTGGAAGGCGTGATCCTGAATGGCGGTTCGTTGAGTCCGAAGTGATCCAGGTACATGTCGGTATCCTATGAATTGGGTTTTTCGTGGCTGCCGATGCGGCTGTGCAGCGTGGTGCGATTGATGCCCAGCAGCTTCGCGGCTTCGCTGATGTTGCCAGAGGCGAGTTTTAGCGCGGCGAATATATAGTCCGCCTCGATCTCGTGCAGGTGGTGATCCAGATTGAAATCGCCGGCGCTGAGCTCGGCCAGTCGGAATTCTTGTGTCGGCTCTTCGCCCTTGCCGGGATTCGCCGCGCTCGCGGCGAGCGGATCGAACTCTTTTTCCAGTTGTGCCGCGATTATGGTCTGGCCGGGATATTTGGTCGACAGCCTGATGACGATGTTACGTAGTTCGCGGGTGTTGCCGGGGAAGCTATATTGCTCCCAGCGCTGCAATGCCTCCGGATGCAGTTCGAACGGCGGCTGGCCGAGTTGCTGGGCGTACTGGCTACGGAAGTAATTGAGCAGCACCAGTTTGTCGGTGCCAAGCTCGCGCAATGGCGGGACGGCGATCCTGAATACGTTCAGGCGATGGTACAGGTCGTCACGGAAGGTGCCGGCCTTGACCGCATCGCGCAGGTTGCGGTTGGTCGCGGCGATGATGCGCGCGCGGCTCTTGCGCGTGGCGGTCTCGCCGACGCGCTGGTATTCGCCGTTTTCCAGGATGCGCAGCAGCTTGGCTTGAAGTTCGAGGGGCAGTTCGCCGATTTCGTCCAGGAACAGCGTGCCGTCGGCGGCGTCTTCGAAGAAGCCCGGTTGCGCGGTGCTCGCGCCGGTGTAGGCGCCCTTGCTGTGGCCGAACAGCGTCGATTCGATCAGCGTGGGCGAGATTGCGGCACAGTTGAGCACGCGGAACGGTGCGTCGGGGGAATCGGCGAGGCGCTGTAGCGCGGCCGCCACCAGCTCCTTGCCGCAACCCGATTCTCCTTCAATGAGCACCGGGAACGGCATGGGCGCATACATTGCGATCTGGTCGCGCAGCGTCCGGATCGGCAGGCTTTGTCCGACGATGCCGAGCGAAGGATCCGGCGTTTCGTTTTCTTCGCTCGTTTGCACCCGCAGCGCGGCATCGAGATGTTCGCGTATTCTTTCCGGCGCGCAGGGTTTGGCGATGAAGTCCATCGCGCCCAGCGCGCGGGCGTGGCGCGCGTTGTCTTTGTCGTCCTGTCCGGTCAGGACGAAGATTTTGATGTCCGGGCTGTGTGCGATCAATTCGGCGATCAGGTGAAATCCCTCGTCAGGACGGTGCGGCAGGGGCGGAAGTCCCAGATCGATGAGGGCCAGTTGCGGCGGGGTTGGCAGCTTGCGCAGCTGCTCGATAGCGGCGGCGCGCGACTCGGCCAGAAGGACTTCGAAGTGATCGCCGAAAGCGATAGCCAGCCCCTCGCGTATCAGCGGGTCGTCATCGACGATCATCAGGCGGGGGAGGGGCGGAGGGGCGCTCGACATGCTCTCGATCCGGGTTAAGCTGCGGGCAGGGAGCATAACGGCAAGCGGGCGCAAGCTCAATAGCCCGGAGCGGCAAGGATTTATTAATTCGGGGCTATCGGTTGAGGATAGTGGATGCGGTAGTTTAGAATGCGCGTCCCCGACATTCCGGATTCCAGTGATTTTGACAGCTCCAGCCTTGGTCGAGATACGCGACCTTAATTTTGCCTACGACAAGCGGCCTATCCTGCAAGGCATCAACATGACCTTTCCGAAGGGCAAGCTGATCGCCATCATGGGATTGAGCGGCTGCGGCAAGACCACGCTGCTGCGCCATATCGGCGGTGCGCTCAAGCCGACCAGCGGGCATATCAAGGTGGGTGGTGAGATACTGCACGAGCTGGATCAGGACGGGTTGTATGCGATGCGTCGCAAGATGGGTATGCTGTTCCAGTTCGGCGCGTTGTTCACCGATATGTCGGTGTACGACAACGTGGCGTTCCAGATGCGTGAGCATACCGACCTGCCGGAAGAGTTGATCCATGATCTGGTGATGATGAAGCTGAATGCTGTCGGTTTGCGCGGGACGCATAATCTGATGCCTTCGGAGCTGTCGGGCGGAATGGCCAGGCGCGTGGCGCTGGCCCGCACCGTGGCGCTCGATCCGATGCTGATCATGTACGACGAACCGTTCGCAGGGCTGGATCCGATCTCGCTGACGGTGGTGGGCGACCTGATCCGGCGGTTGAACGATGCGCTGGGGGCGACGTCTATTATCGTCACGCACGATATACAGGAGTCGCTGAAGATTGTGGATTATGTGTATTTCATGGCCAACGGCGTGATCGAAGCGGAGGGGACGCCCGGCGAGATCCGTGCGTCCGGCAAGCAATTCGTGCACCAGTTTGTGCATGGCGAGATGGACGGCCCGGTGCCGTTCCATTACCCCGGCGGAGATTACCGCCAAGACCTGAGTTTGCGAGCCTGAACATTATGCCGGCAATTAACACCATCAGAGAGATAGGGCATCGCACCATCAATGCGGTGTGGCGCATCGGCATGGCGACGCGTTTCTTCGTCCTGGTGCTGATGTATTCCGGAAACAGCTTCCGGCGCTTTCATCTGACTATCAAGGAGCTGTTTTCCACCGGCGTGATGTCGCTGCTGATTATCGTTGTCGCGGGATTGTTCGTCGGCATGGTGCTGGGCCTGCAGGGTTACGAGACGCTCAAGCGCTACGGTTCGGAATCGGCGCTGGGCAGCATGGTCGCGCTGAGTCTGGTGCGCGAACTAGGGCCGGTGCTGGCTGCGCTGCTGTTCGCCAGTCGCGCCGGCTCGGCGATGACCGCCGAAATCGGTTTGATGAAGGCGACCGAGCAGATCGCGGCGATGGAAATGATGGCAGTGAATCCGATCGCGCGCATCGTCGCGCCGCGTTTCTGGGCGGGCGTGATTTCGATGCCGCTGCTGGCGGCGCTGTTCAGCGCGGTCGGGGTGTTCGGCGGCTATTTCGTCGGCGTGGTGCAGATCGGTGTGGACGAAGGCTCGTTCTGGTCGCAGATGCAGTCTACCGTGGATTTTCGCGAGGATATCCTGAACGGTGTGATCAAGAGTTTTGTGTTCGGCATGGCGGTGACGGTGATCGCGCTGTTCGAGGGGTATGATGCGCCCCCCACCGCGGAAGGTGTTTCCGGCGCGACTACGCGCACCGTGGTGGAGTCGTCGCTGGCGATCTTGATGCTGGATTTTGTTTTGACTGCAATGATGTTCGGAGGGAAGTGAACGATGGAACGCACGACACTGGATCTGTGGGTGGGCATGTTTGTGGTGGCGGGTATCGCCGCTCTGGTGATGCTGGCGATGAAGGTGGGGAACCTGAGTACCTATAACGTGTCCGAGAGCTACGAGGTGCATGCGTATTTTTCCAACATCGGCGGTTTGAAGCCCAAGGCTTCGATCAAGAGCGCTGGTGTTCTGGTTGGGCGCGTGACCGAGATTACGCTGGATACCGAGCGTTACGAGGCTAGGGTGGTAATGAGTCTGGACAAGCGGTATCAATTTCCCAAAGATACCTTTGCCAACATCCTGACTGCCGGCCTGCTGGGTGAGCAGTATGTCGGCCTGATGCCCGGCGGCGATGAAGAGATGCTGCAGAACGGTGAGCAGTTGAAGAAGACGCAGTCTGCGGTGGTGTTGGAAGATTTGATCGGCAAGTTCCTGTACAGCAAGGCTGAGGAACCGGCCAACTAAGCGAGGAGTGATGGTAATGAAGGGGTTGTTTGTCGGGATGGTTGCAGGTTTGTTGTGTGTGGCAGGTATGGCGCGCGCCGAAGTGGTTGCGCCCGACGTGCTGATTCGCACCACCGTGCAGGATGTGGTTTCGATAGTGAAGCAGGACAAGGATATTCAGACCGGCAACCAGAAGAAGATACTGGAACTGGTGGATGCCAAGGTGCTGCCGCACTTTGATTTCGTGCGCATGACGCAGTTGGCGGTCGGCAAAAATTGGCGCACCGCGACGCCGGAGCAGAAGAAGACGCTGACGACCGAGTTCCGCAACATGCTGGTGCGCACCTATACCAAAGCATTCGTCGAGTACCGCAACCAGACGGTGGAGGTGCAACCGTTCAAGATGGCTGCCGATGCGACCGAGGTGACCGTCAAGACCATGATCACCAAGCCGGGCGCGCAGGCTGTTCCGGTCGATTATGAAATGAAGAAGAGCGCCGACGGCTGGAAGGCGTTCGACATCGTCATCAATGGGGTCAGCATGGTGATGAGTTATCGCGGCACTTTCGATGCCGAGGTGCAGCAGAATGGCATTGACGGGTTGATCAAGATGCTGTCCGGCAAGAATATCAATGCCGCGAACGTGGCGTTGCGTAAGGCGGAGAGCAAGTGATTTCGCGCGAGGATGGTCGTTTGGTCGTGCGCGGTCGCCTGACCATGGAGACCGTCCCGGCATTGTTCCAGACTGGTCTGCGGCATTTGACGGAAGAGGACTTGCTGGTGGATCTCGCCCAAGTCGAGGCTGTCGATTCGGCGGCGGTGAGCATGCTGCTCGGCTGGTCGCGAGCGGCCCAGCGCAGTCAGCGCACCTTGCGTGTGACGGGTCTGCCCGCAGACCTGCTCAGTCTGGCGGCGCTGTACGGCGTCGCGGACATGCTGCCCCAGCAGTCTTCCTGACTCGTTTAAGGCGCGGACGCTCGCTGTCCGCGCATCCCTTCCCGGTTTTTAGTATCATGCGCGACTTCGGGCGCTGGCGGCGCATGTCCGCCGGCGAATCGCAACCTACGATCACAAGAAATTTATGAGCGCTGCTACGGTCACGCCGGAAAGCATCCGGATCAATATCGCCCAAGGGCTGCCGACCGAGCATTTGTCGGTAGTCGGTGACGGCGCCCATTTCGAGGCGGTCGTGGTCAGTGCCGCTTTCGTCGGCAAGAGTCGCGTGCAGCGGCATCAGTTGGTGTACCAGGCATTGGGTGACCGGATGCGCGAAGAAATACATGCGTTGTCGATGAAAACATTTACGTCGGAAGAATGGGTGCGGCAGTCGTAAGACGTAAGACGTAAGTTGGTAGTTGTTGCACCTGCTTAACTTACGTCTTACGTCTTATGTCTAAAAATTGAGTTTATGCAAAAACTAGCGATACAAGGCGGCAACCGGCTCAACGGCGAAGTGCGGATTTCCGGTGCCAAGAACGCGGCCTTGCCCATTATGTGCGCCAGCCTGCTGGCGGCCGATGACCTGCGTCTGGACAACCTGCCCGACATGCACGACGTGGCGACCATGGGCAAGCTGCTGCAGCAGATGGGCGTTGCGGTCGAGGCGGATGGGCAGACGATGCGCTTCAATGCGGCGCATATCGATAAGCTTGAAGCCCCGTACGACATGGTGAAGACCATGCGCGCCGCGATCCTCGTGCTGGGGCCACTGGTGGCGCGCTTCGGCGAGGCGCGCGTGTCGCTGCCCGGCGGCTGCGCCATCGGCTCGCGTCCGGTCGATCTGCACATCAAGGGCTTGCAGGCGATGGGGGCCGAGATTCATATCGAGCACGGTTACATCCATGCGACAGCAAGTCGTCTCAAGGGCGCACGCATCTGCTTCGACCTGGTCAGCGTCACCGGCACCGAGAACCTGATGATGGCGGCCGCATTGGCCGACGGCGTGACCGTGTTGGAGAATGCCGCGCGCGAACCCGAGGTGATTGATCTGGCTGTCTGTCTGCGCGCGATGGGCGCGAAGATTGTCGGCGACGGCACCGACACTATCACTATCACTGGCGTGGATAAGCTGCATGGTGCATCGCACCGCATCATGCCGGATCGTATCGAGAGCGGCACTTTCCTAGTGGCGGCTGCGGTGACGGGAGGCAAGATCGTGCTGACCGATGCGCGCGCGGATATTCTCGATAACGTGCTGGACAAGCTGCGCGAAGCGGGCGCGCGTATCGAAGTTTCCGGTGACCGCATTGAACTGGAAATGACGCGTCGTCCGACTGCGGTGAACCTGCGCACCGCGCCGTACCCGGCGTTCCCGACGGACATGCAGGCGCAGTTCATGGCGCTGAACACGATAGCCGAGGGCAGTGCCATCGTGGTCGAGACGATCTTCGAGAACCGTTTCATGCATGTACAGGAACTGCGCCGCCTCGGTGCGCAGATCGATGTCGAAGGCAACACCGCGGTAATCAAGGGTTGCACGCAACTGGAGGGTGCGACGGTGATGGCGACTGATCTGCGCGCCTCGGCGTCGCTGGTGATTGCCGGCTTGGTCGCGCAAGGCGAAACCGTCGTAGATCGTATCTATCATCTGGATCGCGGTTACGAACACATCGAGGCGAAGCTGTCGGCGCTGGGCGCCCAAATTCGCCGGATCAAATAACAATGCCGCTAGAAATGGCTCAGGTATCGAAAAAATGATAACGATCGCGCTGTCCAAAGGACGCATCTTCGAAGAAACGCTGCCGCTGCTGGAAGCGGCAGGCATCACCGCGCTGGAAGACCCGGAGTCTTCGCGCAAGTTGATTTTGCCGACCAATCGCGACGATGTGCGGCTGATTATTGTGCGCGCCTCCGACGTGCCGACCTATGTGCAATATGGTGCCGCCGATATCGGCGTCGCGGGCAAGGATGTGCTGAACGAGCATGGCGGAACAGGCTTGTATCAGCCGCTGGACCTGAATATCGCCAAGTGCCGCATGATGGTCGCAGTGCGCAACGACTTCGATTACGAGTCTGCGGTGCGCCAGGGTGCGCGCCTGCGCGTGGCGACCAAATATGTACAGACGGCGCGCGAACATTTCGCCGCGAAGGGGGTGCATGTCGATCTCATCAAGCTGTATGGCTCGATGGAGTTGGCTCCGCTGGTCGGCCTGTCCGACGCCATCGTCGATCTGGTGAGCAGCGGCGGCACGCTGAAGGCCAATAACCTGAAGGCGGTCGAGCATATCGCCGACATCTCGTCGCGGCTGGTGGTGAACCAGGCCGCGCTCAAGCTGAAGCATGCCGCGATCCAGCCTATGCTGGATGCCTTCGCCGGTGCGGTCGGGAAATAGGGAGTGAACAGGATGAACATCAGAAAACTTTCTTCGCGCGCGGGCGACTTCGCCGCGACGCTGGACAAGCTGCTGGCCTTCGAGGAGACGGCGGATGAAAAGCTGGAGGCAACCGTAGCCGCCATCCTCGCCGACGTGAAGAAGCGCGGCGACGAGGCGGTGCTGGAATACACGCGCAAATTCGATCGTTTGCCGTTGGCGAGTGCGGGAGCGATGGAGCTGCCGAAGAGCGAGCTCAAGGCGGCATTCGACGGCTTGCCGTCTGAGCAGCGTATCGCGCTGGAGCAGGCTGCGCGGCGAGTGACCGCTTACCATCAGAAGCAGGTGCAGGCATCGTGGAGCTATACCGACGAAGATGGGACATTGCTCGGGCAGCAGGTGACGCCGCTGGATCGCGTCGGTCTGTATGTGCCGGGCGGCAAGGCGGCTTACCCATCGTCGGTGCTGATGAATGCGCTGCCGGCCAAGGTCGCCGGCGTAGGCGAGCTGATCATGGTCGTGCCGACGCCGGACGGCGTGAAGAACCAGCTGGTGCTGGCGGCCGCTCATCTGTCGGGCGTGGATCGCGTGTTCACGATAGGCGGGGCGCAGGCGGTGGCGGCGCTGGCCTATGGCACGGCGACCATCCCGCGCGTGGACAAGATCGTCGGGCCGGGCAATGCCTATGTGGCATCCGCCAAGCGCCGAGTGTTCGGCGCTTGCGGTATCGATATGATCGCCGGACCCTCCGAGATTTTGGTGATCTGCGACGGCAAGACCGATCCGGACTGGATTGCGATGGATTTGTTTTCGCAGGCCGAGCACGACGAGCTGGCGCAGGCCATCCTGCTGTCGCCGGATGCGGCATTCATCGAGGCGGTCGCGGCCAGCGCCGACAAGTTGCTGGAGCAGATGCCGCGCAAGGACATCATCCGTACCGCATTGGAGAGTCGCGGCGCTTTAATTCATGTTGCGGACATGGATGAAGCTTGTGCAATCAGCAACCGCATTGCGCCCGAGCATCTGGAGTTGTCGGTCGAGGATCCGCAGGCATGGCTACCCAAGTTAAAGCATGCCGGTGCGATCTTCATGGGGCGTTACACCTCCGAGTCGTTGGGCGACTACTGCGCCGGACCGAATCATGTGCTGCCGACGTCCGGCACCGCACGTTTCTCGTCGCCGCTTGGGGTGTACGACTTCCAGAAACGCAGCAGCCTGATCCAGGTTTCCGCGCAGGGTAGCCGCAAGCTTGGCGAGATTGCCGCAACGCTGGCGACTGGCGAAGGCTTGCAGGCGCACGCGCAATCCGCGTTGTACCGGCTTGGCTGATTTCGGCATGAATTTGCCAAAAAGTTGCATGTTTATGTCAATTTGATTTGACAGCACGAAAGGGTATCGGCATAATCGCCGGCTCTGTTTGGAGGGGTGGCCGAGTGGTTAAAGGCAGCAGACTGTAAATCTGCCCTCTTATGAGTACGATGGTTCGAATCCGTCCCCCTCCACCAAGTTTTGAAGTTGTATTGAGTTGGGTTTCGGCGAGGCTGTATAAGGCTTCGTTGTGTTGGAGCGAAGATTGCGGGTGTAGCTCAATGGTAGAGCAGAAGCCTTCCAAGCTTACGACGAGGGTTCGATTCCCTTCACCCGCTCCAGGTTTTGCCCATGTGGCTCAGTGGTAGAGCACTCCCTTGGTAAGGGAGAGGTCGCGAGTCCGATTCTCGCCATGGGCACCAGTTTTTTGTATTTATTATTAACTTTTGACATTGATAAGGAAACGTCATGGCAAAGAGCAAATTTGAACGTACGAAACCGCACGTAAACGTAGGCACGATCGGTCACGTTGACCACGGCAAGACCACGCTGACAGCAGCG
>MGWR01000018.1 GCA_001801085.1 Gallionellales bacterium GWA2_60_142
TCCAGCATCTCGGGGAAGCCGGTGTAGTCGGCGACCTCGGTGCAGGGCACGCCGTTGTCGGCGAGCAGCTTGGCGGTGCCGCCGGTGGAGAGGATCTTCACGCCGAGGCTATGCAGCCCCTGTGCGAATTCGAGGACGCCGGACTTGTCCGACACGCTGATGAGTGCTTGCTTGATTGCTGCCATGATGATTCCCGATTAAATAAATTCTGTTCGGCAGGGGCACATGAAACTTTTGTTCCGGCACCGGCACGGCACGCCGTGCCCCTACGATGTTTCTTATCGTTACGCTATTCCGTGCTGCAGCATTTTCTTGCGCAGCGTATTCCGGTTGATGCCCAGCATCGCGGACGCGTGGGTCTGGTTGCCGCCGACTTGTTCCAGCACCATTTCGATCAGTGGTTTCTCGACGCAGTCCATGACCATGTCGTACATGTTGCAGCAGGGATCTTCGCCGTCGAGGTCGCGAAAATATTCCTTGAGCGCCTTCCGCACGTAGCGGGCCATATCGTTCTCGTTCACCAAACAATCGTTCATGCTGCCAGTTCCTCCCTGTAGCACAGTCGCGGGCCGCTCTGCGCTTGTTCTGTAAAAAATGCATCCACCGCCGCGAGCTGTTCTTCGACGCTCTCCAGTTGATTCATGTGATGGCGAAAATGCGCCGAGCCGACCAATCCCTTGGTGTACCAGGAGATATGCTTGCGCGCGACGCGCAGGCCGGTGTACTCGCCATAAAAGTCGTAAAGCTCCTGCACGTGATCGGCGAGGATGCGATGGATCTCGCCGACTTCCGGCGACGGCATGTGCATGCCCGTATTCAGGAAATATTCGATCTCGCGGAACAGCCAGGGGCGGCCCTGCGCCGCGCGGCCTATCATCACCGCATCCGCGCCGGTGTGTTCCAGCACGTAGTGAGCCTTCTCGGGGGTGGTGATGTCGCCGTTGGCGATCACCGGAATTTTGATCTCCGCCTTCACCGCCGCGATGGTGTCGTATTCGGCGTCGCCGGTGTAGGCGCAGGCGCGGGTGCGGCCATGGATCGCCAGCGCCTGGATGCCGCTGGATTCGGCGATGCGCGCGATGGCAATCGCGTTGCGGTTGCTCTTGTCCCAGCCGGTGCGTATCTTCAGCGTCACCGGCACGTCCACCGCGCCGACCACCGCTTCCAGTATCTCGGCAACCAGCTTCTCGTTCTGCATCAGCGCGGAGCCCGCCATCACGTTGCAGATCTTCTTGGCCGGGCAGCCCATGTTGATGTCGATGATCTGCGCGCCGTTATCCACGTTGTATTGCGCGGCCTGTGCCAGCATCTTCGGGTCCGCGCCGACGATCTGCACCGAGATCGGATCGACCTCGCCCTCGTGATTGGCGCGGCGTTTGGTCTTCTCGGAACCGTACAGCAGCGAATTCGACGCTACCATCTCGCTCACGGCCATGCCCGCCCCCATGCGCTTGCACAGCATGCGGAACGGCCGATCGGTCACGCCCGCCATGGGTGCGACGATCAGATTGTTCTTCAACTTGTATTTGCCGATTTGCATGCGCCTGAGCGGGAAGGATTTCGAAGGGGGCGGCGATTATAAATTAATCAGCACGACCATGCTATGATGCCCGCGAAATTTTCACGGAATATCCGATTATGGAATTCGACATCGTCATCGTCGGCGGCGGTCTGGTGGGAGCCAGCCTGGCCGCATCGCTCAGGCACAGCGGGCTGTCGCTGGCGCTGGTGGAGAGCCAGTGCTCACCCGCGCTGCCCGAAGACCCCGAACTGGCCGATTGGGACAGCCGCATCTACGCGATCAGCCCCGGCAGCCGCCGTTTCCTCGAAGAGGCCGGCGCCTGGGATCATCTCGCCACGCACCGCGTCGCGCCGGTGGAAGAGATGCGCGTATTCGGCGACGATGGCGCGAAGCTGGAATTCAGCGCCTATGAAATGGGCGTGTCCGAGCTGGCCTGCATCCTGGAGAACCGCGAGCTGCAACATGCGCTATGGCAAGTGTTGCAGCAGCAGGACAACCTCACCCTGCTGCACCCGGCGCGTTGCGCCTCGCTGAGCGTCGGCGAGAATTTCGCCGAACTCGCGCTACAGGACGGACGCAGCATCCGGGCGAAGCTGATCGTCGGCGCGGACGGGCGTGACTCCTGGGTGCGCAACCAGGTCGGCATCAGCGCAGCGCCGGTGAACTACCGCCATCATGGCGTGGTCGCCAACTTCACCACCGAACGCCCGCACCGCGGCATCGCATACCAATGGTTCCAGCCGGACGGCATCCTCGCGCTGCTGCCGCTGCCGGGCAACCGCGTATCGATGGTGTGGTCGGTCAGCCCCGAAAGGTCTGCCGAACTGCTGACGCTCACCCGCGAAGAACTCGGCGACAGGGTGGCTGCCGCAGCCCGGCACACGCTGGGCGAGATGCAGGTCATCACGCCCGCCGCCGCCTTCCCGCTGCGCCTGCTGGTGCTGCCGCAGATCGCAGCACCCCGCATCGCGCTGATCGGCGACGCCGCGCACAACATGCACCCGCTGGCCGGACAAGGTGTGAACACCGGCTTCCGAGATGCGCAACAACTGGTTAAAACGCTGCTGGATCGCGGCGGCTGCGCCGACTGCGGCGACGCGCAACTGCTGCGCCGCTACGACCGTAAACGCAAGGAAGACATCTACTCGATGCAGGCCACGACCTACGGCCTGAAACACCTGTTCAACAACGACGATCCCATCCTGCGCAAACTGCGCAATCTCGGGATGGACGCCACCAACCGAATGACCCCGCTGAAAAAACTGCTGGTGCAGCACGCCCTTAACTAACCACGAGGCCCTTATGAAGAAACTGATCGCCCTGTTTGCCGCCGCCCTGCTGTCATCCTCCGTCCTCGCCGGCGAAAGCGAAATCCGCCAATCTTTGCAAGTCAAGTTCCCCAACATCGGCAAGATCGAGCATGTCGTCAAGACGCCCTACTCCGGGCTATACGAAGTCATCATCGGCGACCAGTTGCTGTACACCGACGCCAAAGGCGAATACCTGTTCGACGGCCATGTAATCGAGCTGAAGAACCGCCGCGACATCACCGAAGAACGCCGCCGCGTGCTGTTCGCGATCGACTTCGACAAACTGCCGCTGGACATCGCAATCAAACGCGTCAAGGGCGACGGCTCGCGCCGCATGGCCTATTTCACCGACCCGAACTGCGGCTACTGCCGTAAGCTGGAAAAGGAACTGAGCAAGATCAACAACGTGACTCTGTATATGTTCATCGGCCCGATCTTCTCGCCCGCATCCGAAGACATCGTGCGCAACGTCAAATGCGCCAAGGACCCGCTGAAAGCATGGAGCGAACTGATGCTGAACGGCAACGCGCCAGCGAACGCCTCCTGCGACACCAAGAACGACAAGGTCATGGCGCTGGCGAAAAAGATGAACGTCAACGGCACGCCCAACCTGATCTTCGGCGACGGCACACAGGTTCCCGGCTACCTGCCGGCGGAGAATCTGGAAAAATACCTGGACGCTTCGCGGAAGAAGTAATTCTGCCTCTCCAGCAAACAAGCCTCTCAAGAGACCCACAAAACCACAAGCTGTCTCAAGGCGGTAACACACTCTGCTTCCCCCTTTGGAAAAGGGGGATCAAGGGGGATTTGAAATGTGGATTCACTCATCCTCCCGCAAATCCCCCCCCCGCCCCCCTTTCACAAGGGGGGATTGTCCGCCCCTCTCCATTTCGCATGACTGCCACATAGGTCAAACCTTGGTGCGCCGCCTCGTCAGCTAGCGCACATAGCCGATAACCCGCAGGGCATCGAAGATTTTTCCCGCCAGCAACGCATGGCCTTCCGCATTCGGATGCAGCGGATCGACCTTCATCGCCGGATCGGAGAGCACCTCGGGGATCGCCTCTTCGATCAGCGGCACTCGATGTTCGTCGGCCACTTTCAGGTAAAACTCGGGCGGCGACAAGTTCCGAAACACCGCACCCGCGACGCTAGGCTGCGGCGTCGCCAGCAGCACCGCCTTCGCACCGGAGGCTTTGACCATATCGAGGATCTGTCCCAGGTTGGCGACGGTCTCCGGTTCGGGAACATGGCGCAGCATGTCGTTGCCGCCCAGCGTCACCAGCACCAGCACGGGCTGATGTTCTTCGAGCAACGCGGGCAACCGCACCAGCGCATCGCTGCTCTTGTCGCCGCTCACGCCGCCATTGACAACCTCCCAACCCGTGCGGCTCGCCAGCAACGCAGGCCACGCCTGTTCGGACATCACGCCGGCTCCGGCGGTCAGGCTGTCGCCTAGCGCCAGCACCTTGCTGCCTGAAGAAAGCGCACTCTCTTTCGGCTTGTCGCCGCAGGCGGTGAGAAGATTGAGCGCGACGATCAGCAGAATGGCGACGGCCGAAAGAGCGCCGCGCCTCGAAGTCGTCGCCGTCCGCCGGTTCACTCCTGCACCCTGCCGCGCAGGCTCTTCAGCGTGCCGTGCTTCGCCTTGCTGTCCATGCGTTTGCGCTGCGAACTGTGCGTCGGCTTGGTCGCGCGCCGCTCCGCAGGCAGCACCGCGATGCTCTGCACCAGCTCCTTCAGGCGGCGCAGCGCCTCGGTGCGATTCTTGTCCTGACTGCGGGATTCCTGCGCCTTGATGATGACCACGCCGTCCTTGGTGATGCGATGGTCGTTGAGCTGCAGCAGGCGCTGCTTGAACTCCGGCGGGAGCGACGAGGCTACTATGTCGAAACGCAGATGCACCGCGCTCGACACCTTGTTGACGTTCTGCCCGCCCGCCCCCTGCGCGCGCACGGCGGTCATCTCGATCTCGTGATCGGCGATCAGGACGTTGTGCGCGATGTAGAGCATGCGAAGATCAGGCAGGCGACAACATCGCCAGCCCCCAACCCACGCCGAAGCCGGTGACTTCGGAGGCGACGATGCCCAGCCCGCCGTCGCAGCGGCTAGACGACAGGTCCACATGCAGCCAAGGCGTGTCGTGTTCGACGAAACGTTTCAGGAAACGCGTCGCGAGGATATGGTCGGCCTCGCCCGCGAGCGTGCACTGCTTGATGTCGGCGACCTTCGAGTCGAGTTCGGCTTCATAGTCCTCGT
The DNA here is from genome assembly GCA_001801085.1 of Gallionellales bacterium GWA2_60_142. Taxonomy (GTDB): domain Bacteria; phylum Pseudomonadota; class Gammaproteobacteria; order Burkholderiales; family Gallionellaceae; genus Gallionella. The sequence continues at coordinate 5,092 of MGWR01000018.1, forward strand.
CCTGCGGGAAGGCGCACAGGCGCTCGCCGGTCTGTTTGCCCATGCTCACCGCACGCTGCGCCAGTTCGTCGCTGGTGGCGAACACGCCGGAATAGCGCGCGCCCAGCGCGGTCGCCATGCTGCCGGTCAGCGTCGCGAAGTCGATCATCATGTCCGGCTTCGCGCGCGAAGCGAGCGTCAGCGTGTCGGCCAGCACCATGCGGCCTTCGGCGTCGGTGTGGATGATCTCGATGGTCGTGCCGTTGAGCGCCTTGACGATGTCGTTCTGCTTGTAAGCCTTGGGGCTGATGTGGTTCTGCGCCAGCGCGAGCCAGCAGTCGATGTTCACCGCCAGCTTCTGTTCGCTCGCCGCGAGCAGGATGCCGAGCGCGACCGCGGAGCCGTTCATGTCCTCGTGCATGTTGTGCATGTAGCGCGACGGCTTCAGGTTGTGGCCGCCGGTGTCGAAGCAGATGCCCTTGCCGACCAGCGCGACATTGCGCTTCGCCTTCGGATGTTTGTACGACAGATGCACGATGGCCGCGTCCTCGGGATCGCTGCCCTGCGCCACCGCGACGAACGCGCCCGCGCCCATCTTGCGCAGCTTCTTCATGTCGAACTCTTCGTGTTTCCAGCCATTGTCCTGCGCCAGCGTCTTCACGCGAGTGCGATACATGCCCGGCGTCAGCTCGTTCGGCGGCAGGATGGTCAGCTCGCGGCACAGCAGGTTGCCTGCGGCCTGCGCGCGCAACGCGTCGAACGGCTTCTTGTCCACGCCGCCGACCAGCGCGATCTTCTGCAACGGCTTGCGCTCGTCCTTCTTCTTGTGCACCGGCAACAGCGCGCTGTTCACCCATGCGCCGTACACCGCCAGCTCCGCCGCGCGTTGCGCCGTCGCGCCGGACACATGGATCGCCAGCGCCTTAGGCTGCTCGTCCAGCAACAACTGCAACGCCTTGCGCACCAGCACCTGCTGCGCAAACGTGTCCTTCTCGCCATCCAGCATCGCCCAAGCCACCAGCGACCCGTCCGCCGCATTGGCCGCAACCGGCGACTTCGCCAGCTCCTCCGCCTTCATGTTGCGGCGTTTGAGCACCGCGGCGAGCAGATCGCCGTGCGGCGCGTCTTTCGGCAGGGTCTTGCCCTTGGGCAGAACGATCAGTTGATGGGATGCGGAAAGGGTGTTCGAAAAAGTCAGTGGGGCGAGGGGCATTATTGTTCTCCAAAGATCAGGAACCGATTATACGGGCAGCCTCAGACACTCACCATCATGCCATTGATCGCTCTTGTAAATGAGCTGCATGTTGGATAGCCTGCCATTTATCAATACTTGGGCATCTTCAAATGGCACCTCAACCTCTTCTCATACGCCAATTTACACTAAGCAAGAGCCATCTCGCGGCACTGACAGATGCCGAGCGAAATTTATTCTTTCTCTCTGGACATATATTGAACGAGCTGAACTCGTTGAATAAAGTATTCGCCTGGAGCCTGCGAAGTGAAGATAGCAACGAGTCAGATATCATTAGCCTCACCCAAGGAATACAGTCGATGATCTACGCACGTATTCTTGCAGGAAAGCTATGGGAAGCTTGGGAAGCTCTTCGCGCAACATGGTTCTCAAGCAAGCCGTCTACCACACTGGAAAATGGTCTACACCCAGATTCGCGGATCGCCCTTTCCGCATTGAAAGGATACTTCAGCCACTCGAACCTAATCTTCGATGTGCGAAACTCATTTGCATTTCATTACTCCCGAAAACTTGGAGAACGATGGGAAGAAGTAGCTGACGAGAACAACCTTCAAGTTATTCTCGGAGGCACTATCGGCAACAACATTAATCTCGCTGCTGAGCTAATTACAAACGCAGCCATTATTAGAGCCGCACATCCAACGGATCCCGAAGCTGGCTTGCAGGCGTTTTTGAATGATGTCCAAACCATGTCTGAGCATTTCACTACCTTTTTGGAGGGCGTTACGCTTTTCTACCTAGAGGAAATGCTGGGCGATAGCCTGACCGAGCAGGGGCGCGACATTGAAATCAAGGTAACCCAGCCGTTCTCGGAAGTACGGATACCGTACTTCTGCGCCCCAGACAAGATATCAAGCCCCTAATCTCCTGTTTCAAAGGCCGGCTCCCACCCCTCCCTGTGCTAGCATTACGCCCCTGAAAAGCGTCGCCCGACGCCGCAATACGAAGAAACACACCATGCGCCAATACCTCGATTTAATGCAGCACGTCCTCGACCACGGAACGACAAAATCCGACCGCACCGGCACCGGCACGACCAGCGTGTTCGGCTACCAGATGCGCTTCGATCTCTCCAAGGGCTTCCCGCTGGTCACCACCAAGAAGTGCCACCTGAAATCCATCGTGCATGAACTGCTGTGGTTTTTGCAGGGCAGCACCAACACCAAATATCTCAAGGACAACGGCGTCTCGATCTGGGACGAGTGGGCGGACGAGAGCGGCAATCTCGGGCCGGTGTACGGCAAGCAGTGGCGCTCGTGGGAGGCGGTGGACGGCCGCGTGATCGACCAGATCAAG
>MGWR01000019.1 GCA_001801085.1 Gallionellales bacterium GWA2_60_142
TACCTGCTGTTCAATCTCGTGCCGGCCTGGCTGCGCAGCGAGCAGGTCGATCTCAAGACCATCGGCCTGTTCGCGCTGATCCAGTTTCCCTACACCTGGAAGTTCATGTGGTCGCCGTTCCTGGATCGTTATGTTGTGCCGATGCTGGGGCGGCGGCGCGGCTGGATGCTGCTGACGCAGATCGGCCTGCTGGCGGTGATCGCGACGATGGGCGGCTTTTCGCCGCAGACGGAGATGACCGCCATCGTGCTGTTATGCACGCTGCTCGCCTTCCTCTCCGCGACGCAGGACATCGCGCTCGACGCCTATCGCCGAGAACTGCTTTCCGACGCCGAACTGGGGCTGGGGAACGCGATCCACGTCAACGCCTACCGCATCGCAGGTCTGGTGCCGGGATCGCTGTCGCTGATCCTCGCCGACTCCCTGCCGTGGGACGTGGTGTTCATCGTCACCGCGCTGTTCATGCTGCCCGGCATCGCGATGACCGTGATGGTCAGCGAGCCGCATCGTGCCGTGCCGCCGAAGACGCTGCGCGAGGCGGTGGTCGAGCCCTTCCACGAATTCATTACGCGCCAGGGTTGGCGCAGCGCGCTGCTGATCCTGGCCTTCCTGTTCTTCTACAAGCTGGGCGACAGCATGTGCACCGCGCTGGCGACACCGTTCTATCTCGACATGGGTTACAGCAAGACCGACATCGGCCTGATCGCGAAGAACGCTGGGCTGTGGCCGGCGGTGATAGGCGGCATGCTGGGCGGGCTGTGGATGGTGAAAATCGGCATCAACCGCGCGCTGTGGTTGTTCGGCATCGTGCAACTGGTGTCCATCTTCGGCTTCGCCTGGCTGGCTTCGCTCGGGTCGCAGGACAGCATAGGCGCGGTAGAGCGCGTGAGTCTCGCCTGGGTCATCGGGCTGGAAGCGCTGGGCGTCGGTTTGGGCACAGTCGCCTTCGTCGCCTACATCGCGCGCACCACGCACCCCGCCTACACCGCCACCCAGTTCGCGCTGTTCACCAGCCTGATGGCGATGCCGCGCACCTTCGCCAACGCCGCCACCGGCTGGCTGGTCGAATCCATGGGCTGGACCGGTTTCTTCCTGCTGTGCGCGCTGTTCGCGATCCCCGGCATGCTGCTGCTGTTCAAGGTCGCACCGTGGAACGAGAAACCGGCGGCGCTGGTGTAGTACTGCGCTAGCGCCGAGACTTATGAGCAAGTTCTGTAGGGTGGGCAGAGCCCACCCTACCAGTGCTGTCGGCCTTGTGTGGGAGCGGCTTTGGCGTTAACCCGGCGGTGGGATGACTGACGGCAGCCGCTTCGGCGCGGCGATGCGCAACTGCTTGTTGACGTTGTACACCCCGAACACCACCGTGATCGAACTCTCCGGCACCTGAAACTCCTCCGCCAGAAACCTCACCAGATGCGCCGTCGCGCGCCCGCGCACCGGCATCTCGGCGACAAATATCTCCAATTGCTTGCCTATCACCTTGCCTATCGCGGTCTTCTTCGCGCGCGGCCGGCCGAGGATGTTCAGCACCAGCGTTTCTTCTTCCCAACGGTAAAACGACGACATCGATACTCCATAAATTAAAAACAGCCTGCATCATTACAGGATTCAGCTTATTGAGCCACGGCCGGGTTCTTGTTAAGTTGCCCGCATCCATCAGACAAACCATCTTTCGGAGCGGTCATGAAACATATCCTGCTTTTCCTGCTGCTGTTCGTGTCCGGCACGGCGTTCGCCGAGACGGGCGCACAGGACGAACTGAACCAACTCGAAGCCGAACTGAACGGCGTGCGTCAGGAACAGCAGTCCGTGTATCAGAATTACCAGATGACCAAGGAACTACGCCTGACGGAGGTGCAGGAAAGCTCGCAACCTTATGGCGCGAGCATCAACACGCCTCCGCCGAACTATGACGATGTCATGCGCGAACAACTGGAGCGCGAGCAACGCATCCAGCAATACAGCGACGAACTGAAAAACCTGTCGGAGCGCTACCTGGAGCTGGAGGAAGAGCGCAAGATGCTGCTCGAACAGATCAGGGAGTTGAAGCGACAGATTCCGTAATTATGTAGGGTGCAATAAGCGCAGCGCATTGCACCAGATGTGCGATCCATGCGGTGCAATGCCCGTTGGTTACCTAGCAGAGGTTCTTGCACCCTCGGGTGTTGCGCCCTACGCTGGCTTAATTTTTAAGTGCCTTCTACAAGCGAACGCGCAGATGCCAGCAAGAACTTTCGTTCGGTAGCTTTCAGTTTCCAAAAAAGCACAATTAACTCGGCCAAATTATCATCTTCGGCATAGAAATATGCAGCCGGGACACCTAACACCTTCGCCAAATTGCATACGGTTAGAAAGTCTGGCGCATGCTTGCCTCGCTCGTACTGATTAATTCGTGCGGAAGCACAAAATTCATCAATTCCTGCGCGCACGCCTAATTCAGTTTGAGAGATGCCCAAACGCTCGCGAGCCGCTTTCATTCGACTAGAAAAAAGCGGCAAGGAAGATTCGGCATGTTTTTTCATGCCTAAGATAATCTTAGTATTTTGATTGACCAAATACTAAGGAATACTTAGGATTGTATCTTTCTGAAGTTGCGACTGAATAAATCGCTCGGAGAGCGGAGGCTATGAATAAGCAGGTCGATAAACTGCGCTGCCCACAAAGAAAAGCTGTAGCCAATAAAGCCAATTTATAACAATAACTATGTAGCACTAGGAGGATGTGGTTCCTTTCTAATCCGACAAAGGGAGTTCAAATCAACTTCGAAATCGCAGGCAATTAAAGCGAATCAATGCAAGAAAAAAGCTCGGTATGTCCAAATGACAACTAGGCCACGACAAACAAAATTAGAGGATGAAAATGCTGTTAACAAACAAAGCTGGAAGGTTCGCAACTGGGGTGCTGGGCGCAACCATATTGATGGCAACTATGATGCTTAGCGGATGCGACAAGATCGCAGATATGTTTTCAAGTGAACAATCGTTCCTTTCTTTAATGGACGGAAGATGGTCTGATCCATCCCAAAATGGCGGCATGTTCTATGCCAATGGCGGAAAGCTGGTTGGTGTCGATACAAAGGATAGTGTGATAGTTATCCAGCCCACAGGTAAGTTCGATGCAGATAATCAAATGTTGCCAGTGAAAATGACCATCATTTCGCCATTCAAGACGAAAGAGCAGGTGATTGTAAATTCGGCAAAAGTTCTTTGTCCTGATTGGGGGAAGCTTGCCGATGGAATTCTCGCGAGCGTCGCACAGGACGAATTTGCAGCCATGGGCGCGGGGGTGGGCGCGATGAATTGCATAAAGCATTTCGTTGAAGAGCAGGGTCACGCGAAACTTCGTGAAAAGCTAATTGCGGCCAAGGCAGTGCTTAAAGAAGGGCTGTCCTATGAGAATGTAATTTTGTACAACGCATCGCTGGAAAAAGATAAATTGAGAATTGGTATCAAAACTGATGATGGCAAAACAATTCTTGATTTGGATTTTGTCCGGAATCTGTCTGCCGATGAGCAGCAGCAATTAGAAGCCGTTGTGCAGAATCCGCGGCAAAAATTTGCAGCGAGCGATGCCCTAGTAGATAAAACGATTGATGATCTAGTAGAAATCGTGGCTAAAAATGAAACGAAGGCGAAGTCTCAAGCTGACGCTGACGCTTTTATCGAAGTATTTGATGCGGCCCGTCCATTAACAGTTGCGGTTGCTGACTTCATGTTCAAAACAAGTGCAAATTCCCTTTCTGGTGATAATGCTTGGAAGGAACTTGGACTTGAGGTTGATCCCGTACCCACGAAGGCAGCATCTGCTTACTTGCTGAGCAAGTCAGGAATGATTTCTGTAACGGTAGCACCGGGCGTGCTTGGGGCGACATCGTGTGGCAACGTTACTTTCACTCCTCAGCGCATAAATGCAGCTATCAAATGGGCAGTGGCGACCACTTGTCCAGATTCTGCTGCCGCAAGCGTCGTGGCATGGTTTAACAACACGGAAGATGTGAATACTATGAAACAATAAAGGGACGGTGGGCTGGTTAGAATATTGCAAACTCAGCACTGCATTCTGTTGAGGCAGCCCAAATGGGCTGCCTATTATTTTGAATGAACAAGAACGCCTGTTACAGACGCAAAGGGAATTTATGACACATTGGCGTATGCAGCTTCATCCCTCTAAGCCAGAGGCGGCGATTGAGTACTGCGTGAAAAGTCTGACCACCGGCTATATTGGACTCGATTTCACAGTGGATATTGGCGATCTAACGACTGCATCTCGAAATGATGTACCTGAGAATCAGAGGGACTATTTAGCATTCGCAGATGAAATGAAGCCGGGTGATCATGTGTTGATCATCGTCCATCATTTTCCCTTTGCGCTGGTCACTGTTGATGGCCCCTACAACTTTATTCGTAAGCCAATACCGGAGTTGGGTGTCTGGTTCCAGCACCTTCGCAAGGTGAGAAATGTCCGTTATTACGCAGATTTCATTACCAATGCACATGCGTGGGAACGAATAATCATGACAGACACTATTTCTCCGCTCAGAGATCAAAATTCAAAATCCTATCAACTGATCGAAAATTGGAAAGTCTGACACTTACCAGCATGTTCAAGGACAGATGCTGCGTAAGCGTAGTTCTGTTCTAGTCACGCCGCATTGTTGGGTATCGCTGCTCCACCCAACCTAGTGCGCCGCTTCCCAGTTCGCGCCTTCGCCCAGCCCCACTTCCAGCGGCACCTTCAGTTCGGCGACGTTGCACATCAGTTCGCGCAGTTTTTCCTTCACCAACTCCAGTTCGTTCTCCGGTACTTCCAGCACTAGTTCGTCGTGCACCTGCATGATCAGCTTGGTGTGCAGTTGTTCTGCGACTAGCCAGTGCTGCACGGCGATCATAGCGAGTTTGATCAGGTCGGCGGCGGTGCCTTGCATGGGGGCGTTGATTGCGGCGCGTTCGGCGCCCTGGCGTTTCATGCCGTTGCCGGCGTTGATCTCGGGCAGCCACAGGCGGCGGCCGAACACGGTCTCGACGAAACCGTTGGCCTTGGCCTGTTCGCGGGTGCGCTGCATGTAGTCGGCCACACCCGGGTAGCGCGCGAAGTAGCGGTCGATGTAGGCGGTGGCGGCGCTGCGCTCGATGCCTAGCTGTTTGGCGAGGCCAAAGGCGGACATGCCGTAGATCAGGCCGAAGTTGATGATCTTGGCGTAGCGGCGCTGTTCGCTGTCCACGTCGGCGGGCGTGGTCATGAAAATCTCGGCGGCGGTGGCGCGGTGGATGTCCTCGCCGTTGGCGAAGGCGCGCAACAAACCTGCGTCGCCGGACAGGTGCGCCATGATGCGCAGCTCGATCTGCGAATAGTCGGCGGAGACGATGCGGCTGCCGGGCGGGGCGATGAAGGCTTCGCGGATGCGGCGGCCTTCGGCGGTGCGTACCGGGATGTTTTGCAGGTTGGGGTCGGAGGAGGCCAAGCGCCCGGTGACGGCGACCGCTTGCGAGTAGCTGGTGTGCACGCGCCCGGTGCGCTTATCCACCATCTGCGGCAGCTTGTCGGTGTAGGTGGATTTCAGTTTCGCCATGCCGCGATAGTCGAGCAGGATTTTCGGCAGCGGGTAATCCAGCGCCAGTTCCTGCAACACCTCTTCGTCGGTGGAAGGGTCGCCGCCGGGCGTCTTTTTCTTTACCGGCAGCTGCAGCTTGTCGAACAGGATTTCGCGCAACTGCTTGGGCGAATTCAGGTTGAACGGCTGGCCGGCGGCCTCGTGCGCACGGGCTTCCAGCGCGATCAGCTTCTCGCCCAGCTCGCGGCTCTGCACCTGCAGCAGCGCGCTGTCCAGCAGCACGCCGTTGCGTTCCATGATGTAGAGCACGGCCATCGTCGGCAGCTCGATGTCGCGGTACACATGCTGCAATCCGGACTGCAGCTCGATCTGCGGCGCGAGCGCGTTATGCAGTTGCAGCGTGACGTCGGCGTCCTCGGCGGCGTAGCGCGTCGCGGTGTCGAGGTCGACCTGGTCGAAACAGATCTGCTTCGCGCCCTTGCCGACCAAGTCGGCGTAGGCGATGGTCGCGAGGTTCAGGTGGCGCAGCACGAGGTTGCCGAGTTCGTGCGGCTTGTGGCTTTCCAGCACGTAGGATTGCAGCAGCGTGTCGTCGTGGATGCCGGCGAGGTGGATGCCGTGGTTTTCGAAGATATGCAGGTCGTACTTCAGGTTCTGGCCGAGCTTCTTGTGGCGCGGGCTTTCCAGCCAGGGCTTCAGTTTTTCCAGCGCGCGTGCGCCGAGTTGGTCCGGCGCGCCGGGATAGCGGTGCGCCAGCGGCAGGTAGGCGGCATGGTGCGGCTCGATTGCAAACGAGATGCCAACCAGTTGCGAGTTCATCGTGTCGAGGCCGGTGGTCTCGGTGTCCAGGCAGACGAGATCGGCGGCGAGCAGTTTCTCCAGCCAAGTATCGAGTTGGGCCTCGGTGAGGATGCATTCGTAGGTGGCGTGGTCGGTGTTGCCGGGTTCGGCGCCGAACAGGTCGCCGGTATCCCCTCCCCCTTGCAGGGGGAGGGTTAGGGAGAGGGTAGAATCTGTGCGACTTCTACCCCCATCCCGGCCTTCCCTGATGGAACTACTAGCCAATCGACTTGGCTGGCCAAAAACGCCAGCCAAGTCGCTGGTTACCTGCAAGGGGGAAGGAGTGGAGAGTTCCCGCAGCCAGGTCTTGAATTCAAACTTCTCGTACAGGCCCCGCAGTTGCTCGATGTCCGCCGGCGGGGCGACCAGTTCGTTATAGGGCTGCGGCAGTTCCACGTCGCATTTCACCGTCAGCAGCTCGCGCGCCTGCGGCAGCCAGCCCAGCGCATCGCGCAGGTTCTGCCCGACCACGCCGCCGACCTTGTCGGCGTTCGCGACGAGGTTGTCCAGTGTGCCGTACTCGGTCAGCCATTTCACCGCGGTCTTCGGGCCGCACTTGGCCACGCCGGGCACGCTGTCCACCGCGTCGCCGGTGAGCGTCAGGTAATCGACGATGCGCTCCGGCGGGATGCCGAATTTGGCAGTCACGCCGGGGATATCCAGCGTCTCGT
>MGWR01000020.1:0-2998 GCA_001801085.1 Gallionellales bacterium GWA2_60_142
GCCTCGCGTCAGGTCGAGGTCGGCGAGATGGTGATGCCGGGCAAGCCGCTGATGACCGGTTTCGATCCTGCCGAGATGCGCGTGATCGTCAGCGTGCCTCAGCGCCAGTTGTCCGGGATCGGCCCGCATCCCGAAGTGTCCGTCGAAGTGCCGTCGCTGCAGCGCTGGATAGAGGCTGTTTCGGTCACCGTGCAGCCGCTCGCCGACGCGCGCACCCACAGCACACAGGTGCGGATCAACCTGCCGCCGAACGAACCCGGCATCTATCCCGGCATGTTCGTGCGCACTCATTTCACGACAGGCAAGGCCAGGAAGCTGGTGATTCCGGCCGAGGCGGTGCTGCGCCGCAGCGAGGTCGTCGCAGTCTATGTCGTCGACGACAAGGGCAGTGCGAAGCTGCGCCAGGTGCGCGTGGGCGATGTGAGCGCCGAGGGCGTGGTCGAGGTGCTGGCCGGGCTGAAAGCGGGCGAGAAGGTCGCGCTGGAGCCGGTCAAGGCCGGCATGCAGAACGCCAAGCGCAAGTAAGCCGGGGCGATCATGGGAATTTCCGGACGCATAGCCAAACTGTTCCTGCATTCGCAGATGACCCCGCTGCTGGCGCTGGTCACGGTGCTGCTCGGCCTGTTCGCCGTTGCGGTGACGCCGCGAGAGGAAGAGCCGCAGATCAACGTGACGATGGCGAACGTGCTGATCGCCTATCCGGGTGCATCGGCACAGGACGTCGAACGCAGCGTCGCAACCCCGGCCGAGCAGGTGCTGGCGCAGATCGCCGGCGTCGATCACGTGTACTCGGTGTCGCAGCCCGGCATGGCCGTGGTCACGGTGCAGTTCAAGGTTGGCGAGGAACACATCTCCTCGCTGGTGAAGCTTTACGATGTCGTCAATTCCAACGTCGACTGGCTGCCGGCTACGCAAGGTGTGCAGCGGCCCATCATCAAGGCCAAGGGCATAGACGACGTGCCTGTCGTCGCGCTGACGCTGTGGCGCGAGCAGGAGGCCGGCGGCGGCATCGAGCTGACGCAGGTTGCGCATGCGATCGAAGCCGAGCTGAAGCGCGTGCCGGGCACCCGCGAGGTGAGCACGCTGGGCGCGACCCAGCGCATGGTGCGCGTGCTGCTGAGTGCGGAAGGCCTGAATGCCTACGGCCTGACGATGCAGGACGTGCGCGCCGCGCTGCAGTCCGCCAACGTGTCGCAGAACTCCGGCAACCTGGTGCGCGACAACCGCGAGGTGCTGGTGCAGACCGGCAGTTTCCTCAGCGATGCGAGCGAAGTACGCCAGCTGGTGATAGGCGTGTCCGGTGGAAAACCGGTGTTCCTGCGCGACGTTGCCGAGGTGCAGGACGGTGCGGACCAGCCGGGCAGTTACGTGTGGTTCGGCACCGGGCCTGCGGCGGGTGACAAGCAGATCGAAGCCAAGGGCGAATTCGGCGCGGTGACCGTCGCGGTGACCAAGAAGCCGGGCGCGAACGCGGTGGAGATCGCCGACCGCTTGATGTCTCGCGTCGAAGAGCTCAAGGGCAGCGTGATCCCCGACGACGTGCAGGTCAGCGTCACGCGCAACTACGGCGAGACCGCGAACGACAAGGCGATGAAGCTGATCCAGAAACTGCTGTTCGCGACCGTCGCGGTGGTCGCGCTGGTGTGGCTGACGATGGGCAGGCGCGAGGCGCTGGTGGTCGGCATCGCGGTGCTGCTGACGCTGGCGGCGACGCTGTTCGCCTCATGGGCCTACGGCTTCACGCTGAACCGCGTGTCGCTGTTCGCGCTGATCTTCTCCATCGGTATCCTGGTCGACGACGCCATCGTGGTGGTCGAAAACATCCACCGTCGCCGCGCGCTGGCGCAGCACCAGCCGCTGTCCGAGATCATCCCCGAGGCGGTGGACGAGGTCGGCAGCCCGACGATACTGGCGACCTTCACGGTGATCGCCGCGCTGCTGCCGATGGCCTTCGTCAGCGGCCTGATGGGCCCGTACATGAGCCCGATCCCGATCAATGCCAGCATGGGTATGCTGATCTCGCTGGCGGTCGCCTTCATCATCACGCCCTGGCTGGTGTACCGCTTCGCCGGTGCGCACCACGAGGCCGTGCCGGACGAACAGAACACCAAGATCAACCGTTTCTTCCGCGAGCGCCTCGGTCCCTTCTTGAATCGCGAGCACGGCAAGGGCGCGCGCCGCAAGCTGTGGCTGGCGATACTCGCCGCGCTGATGCTGGCGGTGTCGCTGGCGGCGGTGAAGCTGGTGGTGCTGAAGATGCTGCCTTTCGACAACAAGTCGGAGTTCCAGATCGTCGTGGACATGCCCAGCGGCACTGCGCTGGAACAGACCAATGCGGTGCTGCACGACATCGGCGACTATCTGGCGACCGTGCCGGAGGTGACCGACTACCAGGCCTACGCTGGCTCGGCATCGCCGATCAACTTCAACGGTCTGGTGCGCCAGTACTATTTACGCAATCAGCCTGAGCAGGGCGACGTGCAGGTGAACCTGCGCGACAAGCACCATCGCGACCGCAGCAGCCACGAGATCGCCCAGGCCGCGCTGGCACCGATCCAGCAGATCGCGAAGAACTGGGGCGCGAAGATCAAGATCGTCGAAGTACCGCCCGGCCCGCCGGTGATGTCGCCCATCGTTGCGGAGATATACGGGCCGGACTACGAGGGCGCGCGCCAGGTCGCGGGCAAGGTGCGCGAGCATTTTTCCGGCACGAAAGACATAGTCAGCATAGACGACACAGTCACCGAAACCGCGCCCAAGATGTTGCTGCATGTGCTGCAGAGCAAGGCCGCGCTGATGGGCGTCGCGCCGCATGACATCGTCGATGCGATCGGCATGGCGCTGACCGGTCAGGATGTCGCCTCGCTGCATGACGAGAACGCGAAGTACGCGCCGCCGCTGCGCATCGGCCTGCCGGCCGAGCGCCGCAGCCAGATCGACGAGGTGCTGAAGCTCAAGGTACGCGCCCGCGACGGCGCGCTGGTTCCGCTGTCCGAAC
>MGWR01000020.1:3037-19861 GCA_001801085.1 Gallionellales bacterium GWA2_60_142
TAGATCAGGATCAGGCCGACGCCGTAGGCGATGCCCATGTCGCGGAAGGTCTCGAACGTCACCTGCCACTCGCCGTCCCACTTCAGCGCATAAGCGGCATAGGGATCGGAAGGCTGCTTGAAGAAATAGCTCTTCAACTCGCCCCCTTGCTGCAACGCCATATCGCCGGTCTTGCCGTTGATGTCGAACATGCCGTACAGCGGGCTGTCCAGCGCGCCGGCCATGTCGCCAAACACGTACACCACCGGCAGCAGATCCTTGTGGTAGATCGGCTGATCGCGTTGCGCCGGGATCACTTGCACCAGTTCGGACAAGGGCACCAGTGCGCCGTCGCGGGCGCGCACCTTGAGCTTGAGCACCTCGTCGATCTGGCTGCGGCGCTCGGCCGGCAGACCGATGCGCAGCGGCGGCGCGTACTTCGCGTTCTCGTCGTGCAGCGAGGCGACGTCCTGACCAGTCAGCGCCATGCCGATGGCATCGACGATGTCGTGCGGCGCGACGCCCATCAGCGCGGCCTTGCTCTGCAACACATGCAGCAACATCTTGGGCGCGGTCTCGGTGACGGTATCGTCGATGCTGACGATGTCCGGCGTACCGGCGAAGTGCTCGCGCACCTTGCCCGCGACCTGGCGTGCGCCTTCGTAATCCGGCCCGTAGATTTCCGCGACGATGGGCGACATCACCGGCGGGCCGGGCGGCACTTCGACGATCTTGATCTTCGCGCCCCAGTTTTTCGCGATCTGCTGGATGGGTGCCAGCGCGGCCTGGGCGATCTCGTGGCTGCTGCGCTCGCGGTTGTGCTTGTCGCGCAGATTGACCTGAACGTCGCCCTGCTCAGGCTGATTGCGCAGGTAGTACTGGCGCACCAGACCGTTGAAGTTGATCGGCGACGCCGATCCGGCATAGGCCTGGTAATCGGTCACTTCCGGCACGGTCGCCAGATAATCGCCGATGTCGTGCAGCACCGCATTGGTCTGCTCCAGCGCCGTGCCGCTGGGCATATCCACGACGATCTGAAACTCCGACTTGTTGTCGAACGGCAGCATCTTCAGCACCACTAGTTTCACCACCGCCAGCGACACCGCCAGCATCAGCGCGGCGAGGATAGCCAACCACAGCTTGCGGCGCGCGCCCTTGCCGTGCTCGCGATTCAGGAACGGGCCTAAACGCTCGCGGAAGAAACGGTTGATTTTGGTGTTCTGCTCATCCGGCACGGTCTCGTGATGCGCGCCGGCGAGGCGGTACACCAGCCAGGGCGTGATGATGAAGGCGACCGCCAGCGAGATCAGCATGCCCATGCTGGCGTTGATCGGGATAGGGCTCATGTACGGCCCCATCAGGCCGCTGACGAAGGCCATAGGCAATAGCGCCGCGATCACCGTGAAGGTCGCCAGTATGGTCGGGCTGCCGACCTCGTCGACCGCCTCGGGGATGATCTCGGACAGCGGCTGATGTTGCGCCAGCGCGCGGCGGCGGTGGATGTTCTCGACGACGACAATGGCGTCGTCCACCAGAATACCGATGGAGAAGATCAGCGCGAACAGCGACACGCGATTTAGCGTGAAGCCGTAGGCCCATGATGCAAACAGCGTCGCCGCCAGCGTCAGCAGCACCGCGATGCCGACCACCAGCGCCTCGCGCCGACCCATCGTCAACCACACCAGCGCGACCACCGCAATGGTCGCGAACAACAGCTTCTGGATCAGCTTCATCGCCTTGTCATTCGCGGTCTCGCCGTAGTTGCGCGTGACGCTGACCTGCACGTCGTCGGGGATCACGCTGCCCTTGAGCTCTTCCACGCGCGCCATCAACTTATCGGCGATTTCTACAGCGTTCGCGCCCGGCTTCTTGGTCACCGCGACGGTCACCGCGCCGAATTCGCCCTTGGCTTCGATCTGCTTGTCCGCGGCGGCGGGGCCGGTGCCGAACCACACATAACTGCCGGGTTGGTCCGCGCCGTCCTGTACGTCGGAGACATCCCTGAGAAACACCGGCTTGCCACCGGACACACCGATCACCAACTGGCGTACTTCGCTCGCGTCGCTCAGAAAGCTGCCGGTCTGCACCAGCACCTCGCGGTTGTCGCGCACCAGGTTGCCGGAGTTCTGCGACACGTTCGCGGACTGCAATGCGGCGCGCACGTCCTGCATCGTCAGGCCGTAGGCGTTCAGGCTTTCCGCGCTCAGCAGCACGCGCACCATGCGTTGCGTCGCCCCCAGCGTGCTCACCTCGCGCGTGCCGGGCACGCGCTTCAACTCGGCCTCGATCGCATGCGCGACCTGCGTCAGTTCGATGCCGCCGCCCGCTTCCTGCTCGCGCCACAGTGTCAGCGCAACTATTGGCACATCGTCTATGCCTTTGGCCTTGATGATGGGACGCTGTACGCCCTGCGTCGCCGGCAGCCAGTCGACGTTGGAATTCACGACATCGTAGAGCTTCACCAGCGAAGGGATATGTTCCTCGCCGACCTTGAATTGCACCGTGACCACGGCCATGCCCGGCTGCGACACCGAGTACACATGATCCACGCCAGCGATCTGCGCCAGCACCTGTTCGGCCGGGGTTGCTACGCTACGCTCGACGTCCTGCGCCGATGCGCCCGGATAGGCGATCAGCACGTTCGCCATCGTCACGTTGATCTGCGGCTCTTCCTCGCGCGGCGTCACCGCGACGGCGAACAGGCCGAGCAACACCGTGACCAGCGCCAACAGCGGGGTCATCTGCGAATGCAGAAACAGTTTGGCTATACGTCCCGAAATTCCCATGATCGCTCCGGCTTACTTGCGCTTGGCGCTTTGCATGCCGGCCTTGACCGGCTCCAGCGCGACCTTCTCGCCAGGCTTCAGCCCGGCCAGCACCTCGACCACGCCTTCACCGTTGACATCGCCCAGACGCACCTGACGCAGCTTGGCTCCGCCCTTGTCGTCGACGACATAGACTGCGACGATCTCGCTGCGACGCAGCACCGCCTCGGCCGGTATCACCAGCTTCTTGGCCTTGCCGACAACGAAATGAGTGCGTACGAACATGCCCGGATAAATGCCCGCCTCGTTCGCCGGCAGGTTGATCCGCACCTGGGTGCTGTGGGTGCGCGCGTCAGCGAGCGGCTGCACGGAGACCGAAGCGGCCTCTATCCAGCGCTGCAAGGAAGGCACTTCGACGGACACCTCGGGACGCGCGCCGATTTCGGAGAGTTTGTATTGCGGCACGCTGACGATCACGCGCATCTCGGCAGGATCGAAACCGGTCATCAGCGGCTTGCCCGGCATCACCATCTCGCCGACCTCGACCTGACGCGAGGCGACCACGCCGGCGTAGGGCGCGACCACCGAGGTGTAGCCATGCGCGATGCCTGCCTGCCCGGCACCCGCGGAACTGGATGCCGCCTGTGCGAGTGCGACCTGATAGTCGGCCTGCGCCTTGTCCAGCCCGGCCTGGCTGATGAATTTCTGGGAGAATAGTTGCTTGGCGCGCTCGTAGTTGGCACGGGCGTTCTGCATGTTCGCCTGCGCCTGCATCACCTGCGCCTGACTGCCGGCCAGCACCTGCGCGGCCTCGCGCTCGTCGATGCGCAAGATCAACTGGCCTTTCTTGACCGTATCGCCGACGTCGAACAGGATTTCCTTGACGCGACCGCCGATCTGCGCGGACACGGTGGACTGGCGCACCGCCTCGACGATGCCGTCGGCGCTGTAGGTCTGTGCGACCTCGCGGTATTGCACAGGCGCTGTCGCAAGCGGCTCCGCCAGTGCGGCAACGACGCACATCAATAACATACCGCCGACCAGCATCTTCTTCATCAAGCTCACTCCATCCGGGAAATAACGGTCTATTAGAATATCCTAATGAATGCGAAAAAACAATGCCCTAGGCTGTGCAAAACACCTCGCGCATCAAATCGACCAGCTTTAAAGTGCGCAGATCGCTGATGCGGTAATACACCCGGTTCGCGTCCTTGCGAGTCGCGAGCACGTTTTTGTCGCGCAGGATCGCCAGATGCTGCGAGATGTTGCTCTGCGAAGTGCCCACCTGATCGACGATGTCCTGCACACTCACCTCCTGGTCGCCCAGTACGCACAATATCTTCAGCCGTAACGGATGCGCGATAGACTTTATCGCCTCCGCCGCCTGTCGTATGTCCTCTTCCCTGTCTATCAGCCTGCCTGTCATATTTCCCCCTCCCTTGTCCCGTTCCGTAACAACCGAAGCCCTGCTAATTCGGCTAAAATGCGTGTCTTATAATTGACATCTTTGCTCATATATTATCCCAAATGAACGCCACCCCTGTCCTGCTGTTGATCCTCGACGGATTCGGTTACCGCGAAGCAACCGAATCCAACGCCGTGCTGGCGGCGCATAAACCCAACTGGGACCGCCTGTGGCGCGATTACCCGCATACGCTGATCCAAGCTTCCGAAAAACATGTCGGCCTGCCCTCAAACCAGATGGGCAACTCCGAAGTGGGCCATTTGAACATCGGTGCGGGGCGCGTGGTGTATCAGGAACTCAGTCGCGTGGACGTAGCGATCGAGGACGGCAGCTTTTACAACAACGCAGAGTTAGGCAAAGCCGTTGACCTGGCCAGGCAGAACGGCAGTGCGCTGCACATTCTGGGTCTGCTTTCTCCCGGCGGCGTGCACAGCCACGAGAGTCACATCTTCGCGATGCTGGAAATGGCCGCGCGCGCCGGCCTGAACAAGGTCTTCCTGCATCCCTTCCTCGATGGGCGCGACACGCCGCCCAAGAGCGCGGCTGAATCGTTGCGGTTGCTGCAACAAAAATGCGACGCGCTGGGCGTGGGCAAGATTGCCGACATCACCGGTCGTTTTTATGCGATGGATAGAGACAACCGTTGGGAGCGGGTGCAGCCCGCCTATGACCTGCTGACCCGGGGGCGTGCCGAATTCGCCGCCGCCGACGCGCAGTCCGCGCTGGAAGCGGCCTACGCCCGCGGCGAAACCGACGAGTTCGTCAAGCCGACATCCATCGATGCCGGCGGCGCGATGCAGGACGGCGACGTCGCGGTGTTCATGAACTTCCGCGCCGACCGCGCCCGCGAGATCACCCGCGCGCTGACCAACGGGAAGTTCGACGGCTTCGCCCGCGAACGCATCCCCAGGCTCGCCGCCTTCGTCACGCTGAGCAGCTACGGCGAAGACTTCAGCTACCTGCCTTGCGCCTATTCCCCGGAGGCCATACACAACGGCTTCGGCGAATACCTGTCCAACCTCGGACTGAAGCAGCTTCGCATCGCCGAGACCGAGAAATACGCGCATGTCACCTATTTCTTCAACGGCGGACGCGAGCAGCCCTATCCCGGCGAAGACCGCATCCTGGTGCCGTCGCCCAAGGTCGCGACCTACGACCTGAAGCCGGAGATGAGCGCATTCGAGGTGACCGACAAGCTCGAAGCCGCCATCCTCAGCCGCCAGTACCAAGCCATCGTCTGCAACTACGCGAACGGCGACATGGTGGGTCACAGCGGCGACATGGCCGCGGCGACCAAGGCCGTCGAGACGCTCGACATTTGCGTCGGCCGTGTGGTTGACGCGATGCAGTCCATAGGCGGCGAGGTCATCATCACCGCCGACCATGGCAATGCCGAACAGATGGCCGACCCGGCCACCCATCAGGCGCACACCGCGCACACGCTGAATCCGGTGCCGTTCCTGTACGTCGGCCGCAAGGCGGAACTGGCCGACACCGGCGCACTGCGCGACTTGGCCCCCAGCCTGCTGGCCATGATGGGCCTGCCGCAGCCCGCCGAGATGACCGGACACAGCCTGATCCGATTTGAATGACCTGATCCAAGTTGAAGAGATGAGCCGTTCATACGGCGCAATGCCCGTTGGTTATTGCGCCTTACTCTTGATATGCGCGCTGTTGCTGGCAGGGCACGCGCACGCCGGCAAGCAGGATGAACTGGACAATCTGCGCAAGCGCATCGCCACGATGCAGCACGATTTGGAAAAGACCAGCGAATCGAAATCCGAGGCGGCCGATGCGCTGCGTGTATCCGAGCGCGCGATCAGCGACAGCAACCGCGAACTCGCCACACTCTCCGAACAACAGCGCGAAGCCGACCGCAAGCTCGGTACATTGCAGACCGAAGCGCAACGTCTGAGCGGCAACATCGCCGGCCAGCAGTCCCGCCTCGGCGAATTGCTGTACCGGCAATATCTCGACGGCCGGCAGGACTATCTCAAATTGCTGCTGAACAACCGCGACCCCAATCAGGCCGCCCGCGACCTGACCTATTACCAGTACATCGCACGCAACCGCGCGGCCTGGCTCGCCAGCATGCGCGGCAATCTCGAAGCGCTGGACGAGGTCAGCCGTTCCACCCGCGAACAGCGCGAACAGCTCGCCTCCCTGCGCGCCGAACAACTGGCGCAAAAAAAGACGCTCGAAAAAGAGCAGCGCGCGCGGCAGCAGATGCTGGGCAAGATCTCGCAGCAGTTGCACCAGCAACGCCGCGAAATCGGTCGCCTGCAACGTAACGAGCAGCGGCTCGCGCAACTGGTCGCGAAAATCGCGAAAATGCTCGCCCGGCCGAAGTCCCGCTCGCTGTTCCGCAACGACGACCTGCCTGACGACCGCTTCGACGGCAAACCCTTCGCGCAGCTCAAAGGCAAGCTGACGCTCCCCGTCACCGGCACCGTCTCCAACCGCTTCGGCGACACCCGCCCGGACAGCACGGTGCGCTGGAAAGGTCTGTTCCTGAGAACTTCCGCCGGGCAAAGCGTCAAAGCAGTTGCCGCCGGACGCGTAGTGTTCGCCGACTGGCTGCGCGGCTTCGGCAATCTGATCATCGTCGATCACGGCAAGGGTTATATGAGTCTGTACGGCAACAACGAGACGCTCTACAAACAAGTCGGCGACGTGCTGCGCGGTGGCGACACGCTGGCCGCGGTGGGGAACAGCGGCGGGAACGAGGATTACGGTTTATACTTTGAACTGCGTCACGAGAGCAAACCGCTGGATCCGGTAGTCTGGCTGGCTGCAAAATAACATTGAGGAAATTATGGGTCTGTTGAAGAAATTCGGTTTGGTCGCTCTGGGTCTGGTTGCGGGTATCTCCATCAGCCTGCATTTTTCCGCGGTCGCCGACAGGGAGACCCTCGCAACGCCGCTACCCATCGAAGAATTGCGCGCCTTTTCCGAAGTGTTCGGTCGCATCAAGAGCGATTACGTCGAACCCGTTTCCGACAAGAAACTGATCAACGAGGCGATCAACGGCATGCTGAGCGGCCTCGACCCGCACTCGGCCTTCCTCGACGCGGAAGCCTTCAAGGAACTGCAGGTCGGCACGCAGGGCGAATTCGGCGGCCTGGGCATCGAAGTCGGCATGGAAGACGGCTTGGTCAAGGTGATCTCCCCGATCGAAGACACCCCGGCATTTCTGGCCGGTATCAAGAGCGGCGACCTAATCGTCAAGCTGGACGACACGCTGATCAAGGGCATGTCGCTGAACGACGCGGTCAAGCGCATGCGCGGCAAGCCCGGCAGCAAGATCGTGCTGACCGTCATCCGCAAGGACCAGCCGAAGCCGCTGACCTTCACGCTGACCCGCGCGGTCATCAAGGTGCAGAGCGTCAAGTCCAAGCTGGCCGAGCCAGGTTACGGCTTCGTCCGCATCACCCAGTTCCAGGAACACACCGGCGAGAACCTCGCGAAGGCGCTGAAAGATATGGTCAAACAGAACGGCGAGCCGCTCAAGGGACTGGTGCTCGACCTGCGTAACGATCCGGGCGGTCTGCTGACCGGCGCGGTCGGCGTTTCCGCCGCGTTTCTGCAGAAGGACGCACTGGTGGTCTACACCGAAGGCCGTACCGACGACGCGAAGATGCGCCTGACCGCGACTCCCGAAAACTACCTGCGCGGCAATGGCAAGGACGATTACCTGAGCGACCTGCCGGAATCCATCAAGAGCGTGCCGCTGGTGGTGCTGGTGAACGGCGGCTCTGCTTCGGCCTCCGAGATCGTCGCCGGCGCGCTGCAGGACCACAAGCGCGCGGTGGTCATGGGCACGCAGACCTTTGGCAAGGGCTCGGTGCAGACCGTGCTGCCGCTGGGCAACAACACCGCGATCAAGCTGACCACGGCGCGCTACTACACGCCGGGGGGCCGCTCGATCCAGGCCATGGGCATCATTCCGGACATCCTGGTCGAGGATCCCTCCTCGTCCGAGATGGACAACGCCTTCCGCTTGCGCGAGGCCGACTTGGACAAGCACCTGGTCAACGGCAAAGCGCCCGAGACGAAGGCCCCGGCGAAGAGCGTGCCTGCGGCTCCGGGAACGAACGGCAATGGCACCAATGGCGCCAAGGTTGCGCCGACCGAGTTCGGCAGCAAGAGCGACTATCAACTCAACCAGGCGCTGAATCTGCTCAAGGGCATGCAGATCCTTAAAGGCAAGTAAGCCGGACCATCGCGGAGGCAACATGATCAATCCGTTCGAACTGGACAAACAACGCGACATCGTCTTTAGCACGGAGCCGCCGGATCAACTGGAGCGCGCGCTGGTACTGCTGGCCGGCCTGCCGAACTGCAAGGTCGAACTGGGCAGCATTCCGAACTCGCTGCGTGTCTCCTACAACCTGCGCGACTACACGCTGGAAGGACTGGAGACAGCGCTGACCGAGCAGGGCTTCGAGCTCGACCACGGCATGCTGCACGGCATCGGGCGCAAGGTGATCTACTACTGTGAGGACACCACCTGCCACAATATGGACATCCCGACGCACCCGACCAAAAAGAACGAGCGCGAAGTCTTCGTCCACGCCTACGATCACAAGCCTCACGGCGACCATGACGACACTCCGCCGGAACTGCGCGACTATCGCTAGCTCTGCCAGCTTCCCGCACGACGATGAAAGAAACCGATTCTCCGCTGTCCGGCACAGTTCCCGACTGCCTCCTGTGTCAGCATCACTACATCACCTGGGATGCGAGCTTCCCGTATGGCTGCCGGGCGATGGACTTCAAGAGCCGGAGGAAACCCCAACTGGACGTGCAGGAATCCTCGGGCAGCCCCTGCCTGCGCTTCGTTCCCCGCCGCCAACCGGCGCGCGACAAGACATAGCCGGGCACGGCATCGGCGAAACCTCATCCGCCCCTCTCCCGAAATACGATAACGAAATAGGCGTCCGCCGATGTTCCGCATACCGCGGCTTGTAGAGAATGCCGACATCCCCCCGGATCAATCCCTACAACCCTCGGACACAGGAGAGCGTCATGTGCATGTTATGGACCAAGCAACTGAGCATCGGCAACACCATCGTCGATTCGGAGCACAAACACCTGATCAGCCTGACAAATTATGTCGAGCGCGCGATGAAGACCGCGATGGAAACGCGTGACGGAACTCACCTGCAGCATGCGCTGGATCAGCTGGAAGATGAGCTGCACCACCACTTCCGCACCGAAGAGAAAATCGCCAAAGTGGTGAATCTGCCGTTCGAACAGCATCTCAAGGCTCAGGAACACATGCTCAGTGACATCCGTTTCCTGAAGGCCGAACTGATGACCAAGGACTGCATCTGGACCGAGGCGGCGTTGCGCCACTTTTCCGAATTCCTTGAAGACCTGATCACGGAACACATCACCCTGAAGGACATGCAGATGAAGACGGCGCTTCAGGGCTACGACTATGACTTCTGGCCCGATCTGGGCGTGGTCGCTCCAAGTGATGCCGTGCCCCCTATGCACAATCCGGTTGCAGTAGCGCAGATGTCCATGCATGCCATGGCCTGAACCGCCCGGGGCCGCACCGGGCCGCGAATTCTGATACCATGCGCGCCGGTTTCAACAAGTAGCGCATCCGGCTTCTTCATCGACAAGGCCCTCTCGCGGGCCTTGTTCGTTTCAGGCATGCCGTTGTGCGCGGAAAACTCCCATGAGCGACACGACAACAGACGCCGTCACAGCACCGGCAGAATCCACAGGCATCGCGCGCGAGGGCCAGATTTCAAAAGAAGTCCGGCGCCGCCGCACCTTCGCGATCATCTCCCACCCCGACGCGGGCAAGACCACGCTGACCGAGAAGCTGCTGCTGTTCGGCGGCGCGATCCAGATGGCGGGCACGGTGAAGGCGCGCAAGAGCGGCCGCCATGCGACTTCAGACTGGCTGGAAATCGAAAAGCAGCGCGGCATTTCCGTCGCCAGCTCGGTGATGCAGTTCACCTACGACGACTGCGTCATCAACCTGCTCGACACCCCCGGCCACCAGGACTTCTCCGAGGACACCTACCGCGTGCTGACCGCGGTGGATGCGGCGGTGATGGTGGTGGACGCGGCCAAGGGCGTGGAAGCGCAGACCATCAAGCTGCTCGAAGTGTGCCGCTTGCGCAACACGCCCATCATCACCTTCATCAACAAGATGGACCGCGAAGTGCGCGAGCCGCTGGAGGTGCTGGACGAGATCGAATCGGTGCTGAAGATCCACTGCGCGCCGGTGACCTGGCCCATCGGCATGGGCAAGCGCTTCCAGGGCGTATATCACCTGCTGAACGACGAAGTGATGCGTTTCACCCCCGGCGAAGAGAAAGCCGATCAGGAAGTCGAAGTATTGAAGGGCGCTCAGATCGACAAGCTGACCGAGCAATGCCCGAGCGAGATGCAGACCATGCGCGACGAGACCGAACTGGTCATGGGCGCGGGCGCATCGTTCGACCTGCATGAATTCCTCAAGGGCAAACAGACTCCGGTGTTCTTCGGCTCCGGCATCAACAATTTCGGTGTGCGTGAAGTGCTGCGCGCGCTGGTGGACTGGGCGCCGCCGCCGCTGGCGCGCGAAACCGACAAGCGCATGGTGCAGCCGGCCGAGCCCGCATTCACCGGCTTTGTGTTCAAGATCCAGGCCAACATGGACCCGAACCACCGCGACCGCATCGCATTCATGCGCGTGTGCTCGGGCCGTTACACCTCGGGCATGAAGGTCAAGCACCGCCGCACCGGCAAGGAGATGAAGCTGGCCAATGCGGTCACCTTCATGGCCAACGAGCGCGCGCGGCTGGACGAAGCCTATGCCGGCGACATCATCGGCGTTCACAACCATGGACAGCTGCAGATCGGCGACGTGCTGACCGAAGGCGAAGCGCTGACCTTCAAGGGCATTCCCTACTTCGCGCCGGAGTTGTTCAGCCGCGCCCGTCTGCGCGACCCGATGAAGGCCAAGCAGCTGGAGAAGGGGTTGCGCCAGTTGGGTGAAGAGGGGGCAGTGCAGGTGTTCGCGCCGCTGGTGGACAATGCTCTGCTGATCGGCGCGGTCGGCCAGTTGCAGTTCGAAGTGGTCGAGCATCGCCTCAAGGACGAATATGGCGTGGACGCGGTGTTCGAGCGTGCCGGCATCCATACCGCGCGCTGGGTGACCTGTCCTGATGCGAATCACCTCAATGAATTCGTCAAGGCCAATCAGGGCCGTCTGGCGAAGGACGTGGACGGCAACTATGCCTACCTCGCCGACACCAGCGTTAACCTGCGCCTCGCGCAGGAACGCTGGCCCAAGGTGCAATTCCACGCGACGCGGGAGCACGGTCAGCAGCTGGGTTGATCCGCGCCGTCAAGCCTGCGATCCGGATGCGTCAGGCCATCCTTACCCGTCAGACGCGTCATAGGCCGAAATATATAGGCATTTCGGCCTATGCCAATTTCGGCCGGATTGCGATATAAAGACTCCCATCCAAACACTAGAAAGAGACGCATGAACCAAGCGACCGCCATGACCGAGCAAGTGCTGAACGGAATCCTGATCCCGCCTTGTCCTGCCACGTTGACCTCCATCATGCGGGAAGCAAAACGCCCGACGGCCGAGATGTCCAAACTCGCACAGCTGATCAGTCAGGATGCGGGCGTTGTCGGCCCGTTGCTCAAGCTGGCGAACTCTCCGTTCATCGGCTTGCGCAGCAAGGTAACCTCGGTAATGCAGGCTGTCAGCGTACTCGGCATCCAGAGCACGGTAAATCTGGTTCAGAACATATCTCTGCGGCAGAGCATCGGCGGCAGCTCGCAAAGCTTCGACAAATTCTGGGAACGTTCGAGCTTGACGGCGACCATTGCCGAAAAGATTGCGCTCAAATTTCCCAACGTATCGAAAGACGACGCCTATATTGCCGCGTTATTCCACGATTGCGGCATTCCGGTGCTCATGATGAAATTTCCGGACTATCGCGACGCGGTGATGACCCTGTGCAAACAGGGGAAATCCATCTGCGACGTCGAGAACGTCCTTTTCTCCACCAGCCATGCTGTGGTCGGCAACATGCTGGCGCGCAGCTGGATGATCCCCGCCCATGTATCCAAGGCCATTCTGCACCATCACGATCCGAGCATCTTTGCCGCGTCCGAGAATATCGAAGAAAACGTCCTCGACCTGATAGCCATCATTCACATGGCCGAGTGCGTTATCGACGAACACCTGCATGTAAGAGAAATGGAATGGCCGCAATTCGAACGCCATGTATTGAAGCAATTTGAGCTTTCCGGACAGGAATTCTCCGAACTCAAGGGGGACATGCTGGCTTACCTGAACGGTGAGTGAGGCAGTTCTGCTGCCTGCATCCATCGGCCTCCTTGCGGGCGGCGCGAATCAGATATGCGCCGTCGCCCATCTGGCCTGGTCTATACCCCACTTCTCGAAAGACTCGTGAGACTTGATCCGGTCGTCCGACGAGAAAAGATCAACCGTTTCCGGACTGATGTGCTTCAACTTCTTGCAGTCGAATATGATCTGCACCACCGGCTGCAATAGCCTGTCGGGCATCACCTCGCGCACGATGCCCAGCCTGTCGCTCTCCATGCGCACCAGCGATCCCGCCGGATAGATGCCGATGCCCTTGATGAAAGCCTCGACCAGCCGCGGATTGAAATGTGAACCACCCCACTCGAACAGTTTCCTCAAGGCTTCGGTCGGCGGCATGCCATTGTGATAGACGCGAATCGAGGTGATCGCGTCGTAGACGTCGACGATGGCGAGCATCTGTCCATGCAGGCTGATCTCGTCGCCCTTCAGCCCATGCGGGTAGCCGGTCCCGTCGTAGCGCTCATGGTGCTGCGCCGCCGCGTTGAGCGCGATCTCGCTGACGCCCTTCACGTTCCCCAGCAGTTCGGCCGTGCTGACCACATGGTTCTTCATCACCGCGAACTCGGCCTCGTCCAGCTTGCCCGGTTTGTTCAGTATGCGCCCCGGCACCCTGGCCTTGCCCACGTCGTGCAGCAGCCCGCCCAGCGCAAGCTCCCTGATCTCGTCTCGCGGCAGATTTAGCACGCGACCGAAGGCGACCGCCAGCGCGGCCACCGACACCGAATGCTGGAATGTGTATTCGTCCCGGCTCTTCACTTGGGCCAACGGCAGCATTGCCGACGGGAAGCTGAACATCGCATCGAGGATGTTGTCTACCACGGGTTCGCATTTTCCGACATCGACTTGCTCTCCAAGGCGCACGTCGCGCATCACGTCCTGCATCAAATAGTTGGCGCTGGCGCAGAGATTCTTCACGCGATTAAATTTCCCGACGGAAGAAAGACCAGCAACGATCTCCGGCGCAAAGGAAGATGGCTCGCATGCCGGCTCCCCGGCATCCCGGGCCGGTGCAGCATCTGGCACCTTGATTGCCTTGACCACCATGCCCTTGTCGGTATCGACGAACACCTCTTCGATGCCGGATTCGCGCAGCCTGTTCAGGGTCGCCTCGTCGTCGATGGTGAAGTGGTTGCGGGCGAAGGGATGATCCAGCCAGCCGCAGTCGAGGTCGTGGATATGCATGCCCAGCGCAAGCTGGCTCACCGGTATTTTCTTTATCATCGCGCGCTCCTCATGCCGTCGGCCTGAATTCGTCGACAGAAACTATTCTTCCGAATTGCGGGGTTGCTCTCCCGCTTCATCGAAACAATCGTGACGCCATGAACATTTTTCTCTCGTCCTCTGATCGCATTTGGCTGAGACGGGAGTGGCATAACAAGGCTCCCTGCCATACTCCGACTGCATCTCCCGGATCAGTTGCGCCTGAATGCTGAATGACGATTTGCAGATTATTTCCATGCTGCCTCCAGATACGAATTAAACTTGCATTGCAGTTCTTCCAGTGGGGCTGGAAAGCAAACCCGGACGAACGCGAAAAGGGGAGAAGAGAATCTCTCGCAATCATTGCACATCGTGAACTTGCAACCCGGCTGACATTGGAAAAATCCATTAGTCCCGTAGCATTGCGTCTTTGCCTTTCGGCAAGTTTGCCCGGATGGAATAATGCGGACGATCATTGCCGAAAACAATATGCCGAAAGGCCTAGGCGACCCCCTAATGCACCCGGCATATCGCCATATCGATCAGGGAATTCCTGAGCGATTTTCGCCCCGCGTGCTGTCGCGCATCTGGACTGAGATCAAACTGAGGTGAACGCTATGAGACCGCAAGACAACGACGACCCTCTCGCCGATGCGCGACGCCTGATGATCGAGGAAATCCGTGACATGGCGGAAGAGACCGGCGACTATGCCGCGAGGCCGATCTCGGAGCGGGTGCTCGCGGTGATGGCACGGGTCCCGCGCCACCGCTTCGTGCCGGAAGGCGAAACCTGGAGCGCCTATTACAACCATCCGCTGTCCATCGGCTATGGGCAGACGATCTCGCAGCCCTACATCGTCGCGCTGATGACCGACCTGCTGCGGCTGGGCGAGAACGACACCGTGCTCGAAGTCGGCACCGGTTCGGGTTATCAGGCCGCGATCCTGGCCGAACTGGCCGGCCGGGTATACAGCATCGAGATCGTCGCACCGCTGGCCGAGCGGGCCGCGAAGCTACTGCGCGAACTGGGTTATGCCAACGTCGAGGTGAAGACCGGGGACGGCCATGCGGGCTGGCCCGAACATGCGCCGTTCGACGCCATCATCGTCACCGCCGCACCGGATGAAGTACCGCAGGCGCTGATAGCCCAGCTCAAGCCGGGCGGGCGCATGGTGATCCCGGTCGGCGAAGGCTGGTTCGCGCAGGAACTGATGTTGATCACCAAGGACAGCGACGGCGTCTCCCACCGGAAGGACATCCTGCCGGTGCGCTTCGTGCCGCTCACCGGCGGGCAATAGGCGCGCCGGCGCGAATGGGGCGGCGCGCGCTATTTCGCCAGCGCGTCCTGTATGTCGCGCTTGTGTTCTTCTTCCATCACCAGGATGTCTTCCAGCACCCGCCGCAGACCGAATTCCTTCAGCGCTTCGGCCTGTTCGATGCGCTCCTTGTAGCGCTTGATGGCGTTGTTCTCGCCCCACAGATCCTGCTTGAGCATCTCCACGCCGTCGTCCGATATCTCGCGCTTCTCGATATCGATCGTGGGCACGCCGCCGAGGAAGTCGATATGGTCGGCCAGCATGGTGGCATGCTGCATCTCCTCCTGCGAATGCACCAGCAGCTCCTTCTTGATGGAATCGAACTTCGCGCTGTTGATTGTCGCGGCATGCTGCAGATACTGGATCGCCGCCGCGTATTCCCATTCCAGGTCCTTGTTGAGTTCCTCCAGCAGCTTCTCTCTGGTGATTTTCATCTTGCCTCCGTCGTCGAGTTGGTCCGCCTCCTGCCATGCTCCCGCAGTGTAGCGCGCCGTAACAGTTCATCCCCTGCATAGAATCCCGTAAAAACACCGGGGCGAATGCGTAGCCCCCGCCCGCCGGATCGGCCATACCCCATCGTATGCGGCGTTGCCTGCGTGTCGCCACGCCCCTGAACTCCAAGGGGAATTCGGGTAAACTCGCGCATCTTTTCCAAACCCCAAACACAAGAGAAACACCATGGCCCAATACGTAATGTCGATGCTCCGCGTGAGCAAAATCGTCCCCCCCAAGCGTCAAATCATCAAGGACATCTCCCTCAGCTTTTTCCCCGGCGCGAAGATCGGCCTGCTCGGCCTGAACGGCTCGGGCAAGTCCACCGTGCTGAAGATCATGGCGGGCGTGGATAACGAATTTGAAGGCGAAGTGCAGCGCGAGCCCAACATCCGCATCGGCTATCTGCCGCAGGAACCGGCGCTCAATCCGGAATGGACCGTGCGCCAGGAAGTGGAGTCTGCATTAGGAGAGGTCATGCAGGCACAGGCCAAGCTGGACGAGGTGTATGCCGCCTATGCCGAAGAAGACGCCGACTTCGACGCGCTGGCCGCCGAGCAGGCGCGGCTGGAAAACATCATCGCCGCAGGCGGCTCGGACGCCGCACACCAGATGGAAATCGCCGCCGACGCGCTGCGCCTGCCGGACTGGGATGCGGTCATCGGAAAACTTTCCGGCGGCGAGAAGCGCCGCGTCGCGCTGTGCAAACTGCTGCTGGAAAAGCCCGACATGCTGCTGCTGGACGAGCCGACCAACCACCTCGACGCCGAATCGGTCGAGTGGCTGGAACAGTTCCTCGTGCGCTTCCCCGGCACCGTGGTCGCCGTCACCCACGACCGCTACTTCCTCGACAACGCCGCCGAGTGGATCCTCGAATTGGATCGCGGCCACGGCATCCCGTGGAAGGGCAACTACTCCAGTTGGCTGGAGCAGAAGGAAGCGCGACTGGAGACCGAGAACAAACAGATCGACGCCCACATGAAGGCGATGAAGCAGGAACTGGAATGGGTGCGCCAGAACCCCAAGGCACGCCAGGCCAAATCCAAGGCGCGTCTGAACCGTTTCGAGGAACTCTCCAACACCGACTACCAGAAGCGCAACGAGACACAGGAAATCTTCATCCCGGTCGGCGAGCGGCTCGGCAACGAAGTCATCGAATTCGACGGCGTGAGCAAGGCCTACGGCGACCGCCTGCTGATCGACAACCTCAGCTTCAAGATTCCGCCCGGCGCC
>MGWR01000021.1 GCA_001801085.1 Gallionellales bacterium GWA2_60_142
GAAGGAAGAGATCGAGGATATGCGCGCCGAGATCGTGCGCCTGCAACGCGAAGGCAAGCTGGAGAAGGTCGCCGAGCTGCAATACGGCAAACTGCCGCAGCTCGAAGCCAAACTGAAAGAAGCCGCGCAACGCGAGGCCGAAGGCGGCGCGTCAAAGAATAAACTGCTGCGCACCCAAGTCGGCGCGGAAGAGATCGCCGAAGTGGTGAGTCGCGCGACCGGCATCCCGGTCAGCAAGATGATGCAGGGCGAGCGCGAGAAGCTGCTGCATATGGAAACGAAGCTGCACGAGCGGCTGGTGGGGCAGGACGAGGCGGTGCGCCTGGTGTCCGACGCGATCCGCCGTTCGCGCTCCGGCCTGTCCGACCCGAACCGTCCCTACGGCTCGTTCCTGTTCCTGGGCCCCACCGGCGTGGGCAAGACCGAGCTGTGCAAGGCGCTGGCCGGATTCATGTTCGACTCGGAAGATCATTTGATCCGCATCGACATGAGTGAATACATGGAGAAGCATTCCGTTGCCCGCCTGATCGGCGCGCCGCCCGGCTATGTCGGCTACGAGGAAGGCGGCGGCCTGACCGAGGCGGTGCGCCGCAAGCCATACAGCGTGATCCTGCTGGACGAAGTGGAGAAGGCGCACCCGGACGTGTTTAATGTGCTGCTGCAAGCATTGGACGACGGCCGCATGACTGACGGACAGGGGCGCACCGTGGACTTCAAGAACACCGTGATCGTGATGACCTCCAACCTGGGCTCGCAGATGATCCAGCAGATGTCCGGCGACGATTATCAGGTGATCAAGCTCGCGGTGATGGGCGAGGTGAAGAGCTATTTCCGTCCCGAGTTCATCAACCGCATCGACGAGGTCGTGGTGTTCCATGCGCTGGACGAAGCGAATATCAAGTCCATCGCGCGGATCCAGTTGCAGTATCTGGAGAAGCGCCTTGCCGCGATGGAGATGAAGCTGAGCGTCAGCGATGCAGCGCTGGCCGAGATCGCCAATGCGGGTTTCGACCCGGTGTACGGCGCAAGGCCGCTGAAGCGTGCGATACAGGCGCAACTGGAGAACCCGTTGGCCAAGCATATCCTCGAAGGACACTTCGCCGCGAAGGATACGATTAAGGTAGATTGTATGGCGGGGGTGATGCGATTCGACAAAGGATAAGGAAGAGTTCTACTTTCATTGATGAAGCGTAATTAAACAGAAAGTCAGGGGATCAACATGAGCGTCCAGACTATTCGCATGGCGCAGTCGAGTGCTACGGAGGCTCGCCAGACAGTGCAGGAGTTTCACACGGCGGTGGCGCAGCCGGACATGGAGTTGGTGTTGTTCTTCTGCTCCAGCGAATATGACCTCGATATTCTGGCTGCGGAAATGAGCCGGCTGTTTGTCGGGGTTCAGGTGGTGGGCTGCACCACGGCTGGGGAAATCGGACCGGCCGGTTACCTCCAGCACAGCCTTTCTGGAGCGAGCTTCGCCGCGGGCAGTTGCGTGGCCGTCAGCGGACTGCTGGAACATTTGAACCAGTTCGATATCGCCCAAGGGCATGATTTTGCCCAAGCCCTGTTGCAGCGCCTCGAAAACAGAGCTCCGGGAGCAAACGCGGACAACAGCTTCGCATTTATGCTGATCGACGGGATGTCGGTGCGAGAGGAGCCGGTGAGCCATGCATTGCAGTATGCCATTGGCCAGATCCCGTTGTTCGGCGGTTCGGCGGGAGACGACCAGAAATTCGTCGTGACCCATGTTTACAGCGAAGGACGCTTCCATTCCGATAGCGCCTTGCTCATCCTCATCAGCACGACTCTGCCTTTCAGGATATTCAAGACCCAGCATTTTATTGCTACCGATGAGCGACTGGTGGTCACGGAAGCCGATCCGGCCAGGCGCATCGTCAAGGAGATTAACGGACTGCCTGCGGCAGCGGAATACGCGAGACTTCTGGGTGTGGAAGAGCATGAGCTCAGCTCCATGCGCTTTGCCGCTTCGCCCGTGGTCGTGATGATAGACGGCACGGACTATGTGCGCTCTATCCAGAAAGCCAATCCGGACGGCAGCCTGACTTTCTTTTGCGCCATCGAAGAAGGGCTGGTGCTCAGGGTGGCGCACGGCGTGGATATTGTGAATAACCTCAAGCAGGCTTTCGATCAGATACGGGCGGAGATCGGTTCGCCCCAACTAGTCCTCGGTTGCGACTGCGTCCTGCGCAATCTGGAAATTTCCCAGAACGGTTTGAAAGATAGCGTCGCGGAGATCTTTCGGCGCAACAATGCCATCGGCTTCAGCAGTTACGGTGAGCAGTTTCACGGTGTACACGTCAACCAGACCCTCACCGGGATTGCCATCGGCGCTGCCCCCGAGTCACCCCCGGAGGCGCATGATGCCTGAGCAAGCGCAGCCGGACGAGCGAGCGCTGCGAGTCGAAATCGCGCGGTTGAACAAGGTCATTCAGGCGCTGATGAATCGCGCCGAACGCAATGCCAGCGTTCAGGGATCGGACTTCAACCTGTTCCAGACCGCAATCACGCTGGAAGCCCAGGTGCGCCGTCGCACCGAGGAACTGGAAGCGGCGCGACTGGAAAACGAGAAGATCACCCGTGCCTTGCGTGAGAGCGAAAATCACCTTCGTTTGCTCATCGAAAACGCTCCCGTGAGCATTCACGAGATAGGCCTGGATGGCAGAGTAATCTCCATGAGTCGGGCGGGTCTGCTGATGCATGATTTTAAAGAGGAAGGCGAGGTACGAGGCACTTCATATCTGGACGGAGTCAGCGCAGCCGACCGGGAGCGTATAGCAAAACTGCTCGCCGAGGCTTGCGCCGACGTAGCTAGCCACTTCGAATTCACCGCCAGCGGCCCGCGCAGACGCATATTCAAATCGTGTTTTGTCCCAATCAAAAACAAGCAGGGCGGCGTTGAAAAACTGATGGGAATAACCGAGGACATTACCAAGCGCCATGAGGCCGAGCAGAAGGTGCGCGGTTATGTTGCGGAGCTGACCCGCACCAACAGCGAGTTGAAGAACCTCAACGCCAGGCTGCTTCAGGTGCAAAGCCAGCTTTTGCAATCCGAGAAGATGGCATCTATCGGCATGCTGGCGGCAGGCGTCGCGCATGAGATCAACAATCCGATCGGCTACATCAAATCCAACATGCAGTCGCTGGATAAATATATCGACGACCTGCTGGGCGTGCTGAATGCCTACGAACAAGTCGAGGTAAAGCTTCCGGAACATCAGGAAGTCTTTCTGGAACTGCATAACCTGAAAGATCGAAACGGCTACGAATACGAGAAGCAGGATATTCTGGAACTGCTGTCCGAGTCTCGCCAGGGACTGGAGCGGGTGACGAAAATCGTCCTCGATCTCAAGGATTTTTCCCGCGTGGAATCCTTGGACAAGTGGGGCTTGGACGATATCCTGAAAGGGATCGAAAGCACGCTGAATGTCATCTCGAACGAATTGAAATATTGCTGCGAGGTCAGGAAGGAATACGTTCCCCTGCCGCCTGTCGAGTGCGTGCTCCCCCTGTTGAATCAGGTATTCATGAATTTGCTGGTGAATGCATCCCAGGCCATCGAAACCAAAGGCGTCGTCACGATACGAACCGGTACTGCTGGCGACAATGTCTGGATAGAAATCGCCGATACGGGCAAGGGCATTCCGCCGGAGAACCTCAAATCCATCTTCGATCCTTTCTTTACCACCAAGCCGGTCGGCAAAGGCACAGGCTTGGGGTTGTCGGTTTCCTACAGCATCATCCAGCAGCATCACGGCCGGATCGAGGTCGAGAGTACGCCGGGAACAGGAAGTATATTTCGGGTATGGCTGCCGATCAGGCAACCCGTGGGCAACGGTGTCGCTGTTGACGGCGCATGACGTGCGCCAAATCGTAGGATTGCCGAAGCGCGAGCGGGTTGACACCCGCAAGGGGTAGGCCGAGGTTGCCTCGAAGAGGTTCTCGTCCCCTGTGGGGATAAGGGGCTAAAGCCCCAACAACACACGCTCTGCGGTTAGAGAAAGGCTGATCCGGCAAGGATTAATCAGTATCAGCAAACAAGAAAGCCCGGCATCGCCGGGCTTTCTTGTTATTTTCGGCAGGTCAGGCGCTTACTGCTGCCATGGCATTCTGGACCAGTTTCGAATCTCTGCGATTTCATCGGCCGACAAGTCCAGCGATGCCAGGAACTGTTCATGGACTGCGGGAGATGCCAGTTCAAACTCGGCATGCCAGCGATGCATGTCGGCATCGGACAATCCCGCATCCCTCATCAAAGTCCCCCAGGCATCTTTGTCCGCGACCTTCTCCGGAACGGAGAGTGATTCCTGCGCCAGCAACCGGGCCAGTATGATCTGCTGGTCGCGCAAGGCACGAATCTCGCCGTCGATTTCGAGCAGGCGCACTTTCAATAGCTGCATGGAGGCAGACGAACGATCTCCCAGAATATCCTTGATCGCGGAGATCGAGATGCCTGCATCTCTGAGTGCCCGGATCGAGCGCAGTCTGTCCAGCTCATTCTGACCATACAGTCGATAGCCGCTTGCGCTCCGGCAGGCCGGGGACAACAGGCCTGCGGACTCGTAGTACAGCAGCGTCGCGCGAGACAGCCCCGCTTGCGCGGCCAGTTGCCTGATCGTGTATGGATTCATGGTAGCGGCGATACGTCGGGAGGCATGAAAGTTCCTTTGGCGGCCTTCGAGGTCAATAGTTCGTTCGAATAATACTGCCCGAGCAATTGTTGCGCGTCCTTGAACAGTTCACGGTTTTTCGATAAGTAGCCATCCCATGAGAGGCGGGTATCCGCCGCCCCCAGGCTCGCCATGATTCGCATCAATGCTTCGGAAAGCGTCCGGTTGTACTTGTCCGGCGCGCCGAGGTGGTTGGCGAATCGCTCGATGCCATCGCAGGTGAGCCGAATGGCTTGCGCCAGCGGATAGCGCTGAAGGTGTATCCATGCGATACGCACATGCCCCTCATGATTGAAGGCCGATGGCGGTGCGCTGCAGTCGTTGAAGGCAGACAAAAAATCGTCATCGGAAAGAATGGTGTTCGCGCTCATGGCTTCTCCTTGTAAAAGTCGAAGCCTAAAGGTGTCAGTGATAGACAGGTCAATAGTTCCTGAAACGAAAAGCCCGGCGATGCCGCAGCGGGGAAGAGGCGGGCGTCAACGTGAGTTCAATAAATGATTGCGGGAAAGCGGCGCAGATTTTAACCCAAGCCCGACCGGACATCGCGTGCCGGAGATATCTCGACGTGCTACTTCCCGCGAGGTTTCCCCCGGTTTGGAGGGCGCTCCGGTTTGGATGCTTGGGGTCGTTGTCCCTGCAGGCGTTCCTTGAGCACTTGCATGAGATCGATCACGTTGCTTTCGGCTTCAACCGCTTCGGGTTCCTCAGGGGCCGGCAGCACATCGGTGCCGGCCTTGAGTTTCGCTTCGATGCGCTGCATCAGATCCCGGGTGTGCCGGTCGCTCAAAAGTTCGCTGTCGAATCGTTTGCGCATAGCCTTGCCGATGGCGGCGCGCATGCGCTCGACGAGCGCTTTATCGGCGGGCTGCCGCTTGGGCAGGCCGACTTGCTCGGGCGTGCGCAGTTCGTCGTGGAAGCGCAGCGTCTCCGCCCTCAGGATGCCGCGCTCGGCGATGATCGCCACCAGATAATCCTTGCCGTGCATCACGAAGCTGGCGATGCCGACCCGCTGCTCGTCTTCCATGCTCTTGGCCAGCAGGCGGTAGGCCTTGGTCGTATCGCTGTCGGGCACCAGAAAATAGGCGCGTTCGAAATAGACCGGATTGATCGAGCTTAAGGGCACGAACCGTTTTAGATCGATCTCACGCGACTTCTTCGGCTCCAGCGCTTCCAGCTCCTCGTCTTCGACCACCACATAGTGATACTTCTCGATCTCGTAACTGCGCACGATGTCGTCGCGCTCCAACGGCTGCCTGTCGTTCTCGCTGAAGAACTGCCGCTTGAGCAGCATCCCGTTGGCATCCACCATCTTCAGCGCGATCTTGCCGCGATGCGCGGGGAACAGGCTTACCGGAAGGCTCACCAGCCCGAACGCGATGATCCCCGACCAGATGGCGTGCGGCTGTTCCTGTTCCAGGTCTTCTTTCTCAACTTGATTCGTGTCGTCGTCTTTCATAGCTCACCTCATGCGTGTTTGCGTACCTGGCGGATGCTGGCCTCCAGCGCCTGCGCCACATCCATGCCGCGTTCGTGTTGCGGCGGCACCAGCGTGCGCACCTGTTTGCCCTGCGCCTTGGCATCCAGCATTGTCAGCACGCGCTCGCGGAACTCGTCGTGATATTCCTGCGGCTCGAAATCCGCCTCCAGCATCTCGATCAACTGCCGCGCCATGCCCAGCTCGCGCGGGTCCAGCGGCGGCCCCTCGGGAGCGGCGAGCGATTCCACCGGAATCACTTCTTCCGTGTGGTGCAGCGACATCAGCATCGGATAGCCCTGATACAACTGCAGCGCGCCGACATAGGACTTGTTGCGCATCACCCAGCGCGCCAGCCCTTCCACCTGCATGGACTCCAGCGCATCGGCCAGTGCTGCGAATTCCGCGCTGTCTTCATCCGGCCCGAGGTAATAGGGGCGGTTGTACCAGCGGTGGTCGATCACTTGGTGCGGCAGGAAGCCGAGGATCTCGATATCGCGCGAGGGCTCCGGTTCCAGCGCCTCCAGCTCCGACGGGTTCAGCAATACCCGCTCGCCGGATTCGGTGATGTAGGCGCGTCCTGTGTTGGCATAAGGCACCACCTCGTCGGTCTCCGGATTGACGAAGAATTGATGCACCGGCTCCAGATCGCCGCGGTGCAGCAGCCGGAAATGCACGTTGCGATCTTCGATGGCACCGTACAACTTCACCGGCACCCGGATCGCATCGAAATGAATCACCCCTTTCCACATTGCGCGGATAGTCATCTTGCGCCTCCTCCATTTTGAAAAACGTAAGTAGGGTGGGCACGCTTGTGCCCACGCGGTTAACAACGAATTTCAGCGTGAGCACAAACGTGCCCACCCTACTGTCCTGCTTTGAGCATGGCCGCACTCAACGGCACCGCCGCCTCGAAAAATCCATCCCACGGGTCCACCTTCAGCGCCCCGAGTCGGCGCTGCAGCGTCTCCACCGTGTAGTGATCGGAACGCACCGCGGGGCCGAGTTCGTCCCAGCGCAGCGGCACCGCCACCGGCGCACCGGGGCGGGCGCGGGCCGAGTAGCTGGCGATGGCGGTCGAGCCGCGCGCGTTGCGCAGATAGTCGATAAATATCCTGCCGTGCCGTTTCGCCAGGCTCATATGGGTGGTGAGCAGCTGCGGCTCGTCCCTCGCATGCAGTTCAGATACCGCACGTGCGAACGACTTCACCGATTCCCAGTCCGCTTGTGGGTGCAGCGGCACCACCAGATGCAGCCCCTTGCCGCCGGTGGTGCGCGGGAAGGCCGTCAAGCCCAATCCATGCAGGCGCTCGCGCAGTTCGCGTGCAGTGCGCAGCACCTCTGGCCAGGCCACTTCGGGCGCAGGATCGAGGTCGAACACCAGCAGGTCTGGGTGCTCGATGTCTTCCACCCGGCAACCCCAAACGTGAAACTCCAGCACCCCGTGCTGCACCAGCGTCAGGATGTCGGTCAGCGAGCGCACGTAGACGTAGTCGCGCACTTCATCTTTTTCGAGGATCGCGATGCGCGGCACCGAGCGCGCCTGGCTCTTGACCAGATGCTTCTGGTAGAAGCAGGCCTCGCGTCCCTCGGGGCAGCGCAGCAGCACCAGTGGGCGATGTGCGAGATAAGGCAGGGCCCATTCGTGGATGGACTCGTAATAGCGGGCCAGCGCCAGTTTGGTCACGCCGAGTTCCGGGTAGAGGATACGCTCGGGGTGTGTGAGTGAGGTTGCCGCGATCTTCACCGCGCCGGCTGTCGCATGCCGCATGGGGCGGGCGGGACTCGCGGGCGCAGCCTCTTCCAGATTCGCGTCGGACGACTTCACCTGCTCCGGCTCCACGTCTTCGCGTATGCCCAGAAAACTCGGCTGACGCAGCAGCCCCTCGCGCGTGCGTTCGGCGTACTGGACCGCGACCACCAGCGCGGGCTGCACCCAGTGCACACCGCGCGCACCTAAGTTGCTTGAATGGGGCAGCGATGCCGAGGGGGCAAAAGGCGATTCGGCGATCTCCTGTTTCTGCAGCAGCGCGTGCAACTGTTCGAGCTGGCGGTTGCTGAAGCCGGTGCCCAGCCGCCCCGCATATTCCAGCCGCCCATCGCGATAGCTGCCGAGCAGCAAGGCGCCGAAGCCGCTACGCGCGCCGGCGGGCGGCGTATAACCGCCGACCACGAACTCGGCGTGCTGCTGCGAGCATTTCACCTTCTGCCACAGCGTGCTGCGGCCGCTGCGATAGGGCGCATCGGCCCGCTTGGAGATGATGCCTTCCAGCCCGAGCGTGCAGGCCTGCTCGAAGAAGTCCGGCCCCTGTCCCTGCATATGATCCGAATAACGCACGACACCACCGGCTTCGTAACCCGCCGCCTGCAGCAACTGCAGCAATGCCTGCTTGCGTGCCAGCAACGGCAGCGCGGAAAGGTCATGCCCATCCAGATACACCAGATCGAAGGCCTGATAGCTCAACTGTGCGGTCTGCTTGCGGCTCAGCGCCTCTTGCAGTTCGCGGAAACTGCTCGCGCCGCCCGCGGTGAGAGCTACCAGCTCGCCATCGAGGATGGCCTGCTGCACCGGCAACGTTTCCAGTTGATGTGCCAAGACGCGCAAGCGCGCTGTCCAGTCGAGACCGTTGCGCGTCATTAGGCGCGCCTTGCTGTGCTCGATGTGCGCCACGATGCGATAACCGTCGAACTTGATCTCGTGCAGCCAGGCGCTGCCCTTCGGCGCGCGTTCAACGGCGGTGGCAAGCTGCGGCGACAGGAGGGCGGGGGCGGGGGCCGGAAGAGCGTCGTGGAGTTCTGCTGCGACGGGCGGCGCAGGGCGAGAAGGCGGTCCGGCTTCGTGGTCTGGCTGGTTCGCGGCGATCTCCTCCATGCTGCGGCCGCTGCGTACGCTCAGGTCGTCGGGATGCAGATCGTGTTGCGGATGGTCGGTGCGCTTGATCAGCAGCCACTGCTTGTCGCTTCCGCGACCGGCCCACTTGCGCATGCGCACCAGCGTCCAGGCCCCCTTGAGTTTCGTGCCGGTGAGGATGAAGTCGATCTGCTCGTCGTCGTTGCGGCCATCGGCTTGCCACCGGCCCGCATCCCACAGCATCACCGTCCCACCGCCGTATTCGCCCTTGGGGATGGTGCCCTCGAACTCGCCGTATGCAAGCGGGTGATCCTCCACGCCGATTGCGAGGCGCTTCTCGCCGCGCTCCAGCGGCGCTCCCTTAGGTAGCGCCCAACTGCGCAGCACCCCGTCTTGCTCGATGCGCAGATCGAAATGCAGACGCCGCGCGGCATGTTTATGCATCACATAGAGATGTCCGGACTGCACCGCCGGCTCCGCGCCAGCCGGTTCGGGGCTGCGGCGGAAGTCGCGCTTGCGCTTGTATTCGTTGATGGAGGGAGTGGCCATCGTCATCCGCCTTTCAAGCCTAGACAACATGAACTGGATGCACATTGAACCGCGCTGACCGTGCGCTGTATATAAGGGGAATTGTGTAGAGCGACTTGGCGGGTTCGCCAGTTTGTCGAAGGGTGTTGTACTGATTGACAACATGTTGCGCTGTTGTTATTGTCTCCAACATGAAAGCCCGCGAATTATTCAACCGCCGCGTGCCTGTCGCGGAACAGGCGTTTGCGGAACTGGTGCTATGGGAAGTGCCCGAGCCGCTTTCCGGCAGCAAGCATTGCTGCAAGTACCGGCTGGCGTTCGTGGCTGCGGGGGAGTGTGTGCTGCGTTACGACAACGAGGCGGGCAAGGGCGACCACAAGCATGAAGGCGGCAAGGAGGTGAAATACCGTTTCGTTTCGGTCGACCAATTGGTGGCGGATTTTTTCGAGGATGTGAAGAGGTGGCGCGATGAAAACAGTAACGATTGATATCCGGCCTCTGGCCGACACGCTGGGCGACTTCACCCAGACATGGAAGGGCGGCAAGGCTACTGCGCCGCGCATCAGCTTCGAATCGCCCGAGCTGCTGTTCAAGACATTGTCCGGCAAACGCTGGGAGCTGCTGAATGCGATGACGGGCGCGGGAGCCATGTCCATCCGCGAAGCCGCGCGGCGCGTGGAGCGCGACGTCAAGGCCGTGCACGGCGACGTGACCGTATTGCTTAATGCCGGGCTGTTGTCGAAAACGGACGACGGCATGATCGTATTCCCTTACGACGCCATCCATGTGGACTTCATGCTCAAGGCTGCGTGATGCGGTTCGAGTAGGTCTGATCGCCGTGTCGAAGATTGGAATGAGAAAGCCCGGCATCGCCGGGCTTTTTGCTATCTGCTGCTTCCGTGAGACGAGAACCGTGGGGCCGTCTTCTATCGTTGCTTTCGCCGACATCGGCGTTTAGTGATGAGTGGGATCGGGAGTAATCAGCGGCTGAACATCGTGCATATGCTTCTTCGCACGTTTGGCCATCTTTTTCTCCTTCGGCGTCATCATAGGCTCCTTTTTCATGTCTCTGTCCCGGTTGGTGTGATGTGATGATTTGGGCATGATTGAACTCCTTATATCGATTAAGGAAGTACCATGCTACTCCAATAAATTAGCCTTGTGCGGATCTCATTTGGTCAGGTTTTTTGCTTTGGCCGCCCGCGCCCGCAACTGCCCGCAAGCCCCCTCGATCTCCTGTCCCGCCGAGTCGCGCAACTGGGTGACGAGGCCGCGCTGTTTGAGTGTGCCGACGATGTGCGCGGCGCGTTCGGGGGATGGGCGGCGGTAGTCCAGGCCGTCCACGTCGTTGAAGGGGATGAAGTTCATGATCGCGTATTTTCCGGAGAGCAATTCGACGATGCGCTCCAGTTCGGCGTCGTTGTCGTTCACGCCCTCGATCAGCGTCCACTGGTATTGCACCGGATAGCCGGTCGCGCGAGCATAGGCTTCGGCGCGTTCGACCAGTTCCTCGACGGAGATCTGAGGCGCATGCGGCAGCAGTTGGGCGCGCAGCGTATTGTCGGTGCTGTGCAGCGAGAGTGCCAATGCCGGTTTCACCGTCTCCTGCGGCACGCGCTCGAACACCCGCAAATCCCCCACCGTAGAAAGCACCAGATTCTTGTGGCCGATGTTGCCCTGCGTGCCCAGCACATCGATTGCCTCCAGCACGTTGTCGAGGTTGTGGGCCGGTTCGCCCATGCCCATGAACACCACCTTGCTCACCTCGCGACGTTTGCGCGCGAGCGCCACCTGCGCGACGATCTCGGCGCTGCCAAGCTGGCGCAGGAGTCCCGCGCGGCCGCTCATGCAGAATACGCAGCCCACCGCGCAGCCCACCTGCGTCGATACGCACAGTCCGCCGCGCGGCAGCAATACGCTTTCCACCATTTGGCCGTCGTTCAGTTCGACCAGCAGCCGCGCGACGCTTTCGCCGGCAGGATGTTCGCCGCGCAACTGCGCCAGCCCATCCAGCTCCGCCTCGATGGCCGGCAGCTCGCGGCGCATGGCCGCTGGAAAGAAAGTCGCCGCAGGGCTGCCCTTGCGGTCGTTCGAACTCACCTGGCTCCAGCCGCGCAGCAATCGGTCTTCGTGGCAAGGTTTGGCGCCGAGGCCGCGCAGACGTTCGCGGAGATGGGAGATACGCATCGGAGAGGGGGTGGTGGGAATCACGGCAGCTTTGAAAATAATCGAGGAAAAACGCCGTGGATTTTACTCCATGCTGTGACCGGGCAGACTTGATCAAAAGGGCGTGTGTGGCGATCCCACGCAATACATTTTGCTGGGGGTATTCCTGTCGCGATAGCGGATAAGCACGCCATAGGATGAACTTACCCATTTCTCCGTACTGGTCTGTTTGTATTCGGTCCCAGTCGCCTCTCTGATATTGGCGATCAGCTCGGCAGGGCTGCTTTTGAATGTGGCGCCGATAAAATCCAGGTCGACGCCGACAAAAACATACTCAGCCGAAGAATTGAATAGATTTTCGTTCACCTTCCACCAGTTAGCCCCTCCGCCACTGAATGCAGGCGAGCCAAAGAATTTCTGCATGTACTCGTTGAAGTAAATCGCGCTGACACTATCTCTGCACATAAGCGCAGAACCGATCACCGCAGTGAAATGACCGGGCGCCGAAAATGCCGTGTTGCCGAGCAATAGCGACAGTAGTATCAAACGGCGCACCATCGAAATCATGTCGGTCTCCAGACCTTCCGGCAGTTAGCGTAAAAATCGCAAGGCCAGATGGAATCGGAGATGAGCTTGCACGATCAAGTGTGATGCTATCTGTGCGCAACAACGCATACGGGGGCGGTACGGCAGCCCTGCTCGTTAAGTACGCTACAGCACAGAAGCGCTACCGATTGGCGAGCAGACTGCGATTTCGGAATAAGGAGGCTTCAATGAAAACAAACAGAATAGTCGGCGCAATTTTTCTGGTTGCGGTAACGCTGATGAGCGGCTGCGCGAATACCGGTTCTCAATCTCAAGCCGCATCGTCTCGTGTTTATGGGGTGGTTGATGCCATCGAATCGACTCGGGGCGGTAGCGATGGGATAGGTGCAGGCGCTATCATCGGCGGAGTCGTCGGGGGCGTGCTCGGAAGTCAGGTCGGCGGCGGCACCGACAAGGATGTTGCGACCGTGGCGGGCGTCGTGGGCGGCGCAGTGGCCGGACACCAGATTGAGAAAGGTCGTCAGCAGCAGGATTCATATCGCATACGGGTGCGGCTCGAAAACGGCGGTCATCAGACAGTGACGCAGCCAGATATTGATGGCTTGCGTGTTGGGGATCGGGTTCGTATCGAAAACGATCGCGTGTCCC
This sequence comes from Gallionellales bacterium GWA2_60_142, assembly GCA_001801085.1. Lineage (GTDB taxonomy): Bacteria > Pseudomonadota > Gammaproteobacteria > Burkholderiales > Gallionellaceae > Gallionella. The sequence goes on from MGWR01000021.1 coordinate 12,899, forward strand.
GGTATTAGTTCGGCATGATTGGCTGGACGATGGCGTTTCGGTCGGATCGTCCCAATATGTTTATCGATTTAATTACGCAAAAGGTGAAAACATGAAAACCTCAAAAATGATGATCAGTATCCTGGCCATTGCCAGTGTGGGCCTGGCCGGCATGAGTTACGCGGATGAAACGACGAAGCAGGGCTACCTGGTCGACAGCAGTGGCGAGGTGGTCAGGAGTGGATCAGGACTATGCTGGCACACTTCATTCTGGACGCCTGCCGATGCGATCGCCGAATGCGACCCGGTTCCGATGAAGCAAGCGATGCCGATAATCTCGCAGGCAGAGAAACCCGTAGCGGCTCCAGTCGCGCCCAGAAAAATGGTTGCTCCTCCCATCATCCTGAAAACGGACGCGTTGTTCGACTACAACAAAGCCGATATCCGTATGCGCGGAAAGGCGCGGCTGGATACTCAAGTCGTCGAGGAGATCAAGGGTTATGCGCAGGTGGGCGTGATACTCGTGACCGGTCATGCCGACATCATCGGCAACGACGACTACAACCTGAAGCTGTCGCAGCGTCGTGCGGATGCGGTGAAGGAATATTTGGTCGAGGAGGGGGTCGATTCCAATCGTATCGAAACCGTAGCCAAGGGCTCATCCGAGCCGGTGGTCTCTTGCGACACTGTAAAAGGCAAGGTCAATCGCTATAACAAGGAACTGATCGAATGCCTGCAACCCAACCGCCGCGTAGTGGTGGAAGTCAAGGTTCAGAAGCCGCTATAGCAGTCCTGTATTCGATTCCCCCTAACGCCATTCCGCATCGCTTGCGGAATGGCGTTTTTTTTGGCTTGCCATACTGTCGTGCCGAGCTTCCCCCGGCCCGCATCAATCGAATCGATTGCGCAGCTCGTCGCGGTCGAACCACCATGCGTCGCCGACGATGACATCGATCACCTGACTCAGGCGCGGCAGGAACACTTTCGGATCGCGCAGTTCCAGTCTGTCCATCCACTTGTCCAACGCGACTTGGTCGCGCACGTTGCTGTGGCGTGCGGCCACTTGCGCGATCAGGTGGTTGGCGAACAGGCCCAGATTCTCGTGTTGCGCGTCGTCGGCGCGCAGGTCGATCACATAGCGCGCGGCGACGGCGGCGAGCGCCGCGCCGTCCGCATGGTCGGGCGTCTCCTCCACGATATGCATCAGCATCGCCAGCGTCAGCTCGGGATCGACAGGGAAGCTGACCGCCAGCCACACGCCCATGCCCAGCGCCGCGACGGAGCCATCCTGCTCGCACTGGTAAAGCACGTCGCAGGCCTCCACGGCGTCCTTCCATGCGTCTTGCGCCAGCGCGGCGGCAAACGCCTCGCGCGCCAGCGTCCACGCCTCGGGCTTGCGCTCCAGCGCTACCAGCAGCTCCGCGACATCCAGTTGCAGGCGCGCACGCGCCAGCGGTGCAGTATCGGTCAGGCCGTTCAATTCCTGCAATTTCCCGACCAGTTGTTTCGTCAGCTCGGCACGTTCATTGTTTTTCGGGGCGCCGTCTTTCAGGCCGTCCTTGATCTCGACAAAATTTTCACTCATGGGAGTCTCTTAATCGTTCGTCATTCCGGCGCAGGCCGGAATCCAGCTCATCATATAAGGCCGCGTAGCGGGCAACGCCGTGTTTCGAGTGTTGTCCCACTGCGTGGGGATTTTTCAATTATCTGGATTCCGGCCTGCGCCGGATAACCAGCGACTTGCCCGCTTTCGGGCTTAGTCGAATGGCTAGTAGTTTTACCAATGACGGTTGCTGTTGCTCGCCGTCCTCTACTCTCTGGACGGCTTCACGAAACTGATCACCTGCGCATTCGGTTGCTCGCCGTCCTTGTAATAGGGCTTGGCCTGATCGAAGTCGAGCAACTCGGCCAACTCCCTTTCCCGATCCGAGATCAGCGCGAAACAATCCTTGATGTCCTGGATGGTGTCGCCCGTCAGCGGGTTGGGGCGCCCGCCCAGCGGCGTGACATCCCTGACGACGTTGCCCAGCGTCTTGCGCATCGCGCGCAGGATGGCCTGTTCCTTGCTCAATTCTGCTGTGTTCATGGGGGTATACCGGAGTGGATGACGGGGCGACTTTACTGGAATGGCTGCGGTGTCGCTATGCCCCGTTCGGGTCGGTGTCGGCCTAACCCTGTTGCCGTCACGCTGCCGGCCATTCCGCGTCGAAGGCCCGCTCGCACTCGGCCATGATGGATTGGCCGATCTCGGACTGGTAGCGGGTGTCCAGCGACTCCTGCATCTCGTGGGCGACATACAACCCCGCGTCGCGCGAGGTGGTCGAGGCGATCTGCCGGGCGAGCCGGTCGCTCAGGTCGGACAAACGCTTGCGCAGCGCCAGCGGCAACTGGCGTTTGGAGCGGGACAGCCACTTCGCGGCGAGCGTGGCGCCCTGCGACTGGCTCAGCCATTGCCCGTGCTCGTAATGGACGGACAGGCGTTCGGCCACGAGGGCGTAGATCAGCGCGACGCAGCCGCCGCGATCCGTATCGTCCCCTTCGTTTCCCCTGATTTCCTGCATGCCTGTTCCCCGGATTTTCCGCTGTCGATGTGGTGTCCTGCCGCAGATTTCCCTGCGCCGGCATTGTAAGGCAGCAAGGTTATTCAGCATTTGCTAATTTGCCGCTATCATCCGGGACGTTCAATCAGGAGCTTCCCGCATGCACACGCGCAAACCCATCAACATCCCCGTCGTTGCCGCCGCCGCGCAGCAAGACGACCCGGCCAGCTGCAATAGTTCCGGCAGCAACTGCTCCGGCAACGAGATCGTCGCGCTGATGGTGCTGGGCGACAGCATGGCGCCGGAATTCGTCGAGGGCGAGATACTGGTCATCGAGATGGGCGCGCCCGCAACGGACGGCGCGTTCGTGGTCGGCACGGCGAACGAAGAATTCATCTTCCGCCAGCTCCAGCGCGATGAGCAAGGCGGCTGGCGGTTGCATGCGCTCAACCCCGCTTATCCCGATATCGCCATCCCCGGACTGGACGAGATCAAGGGCGTGGTCACCCACAAGAAGAAGCCGGGATCGCGCAAGTCGGTCAAATACTATGGGGCGCAGGCGGGGCACTGAGGCGGGTGGGGGAGGGCGCTTGTCGCGCTACAAAGTATTTCGATGCTGGCCCCGTTAGCTCGGTTAGCTCGTTTGACTTGGCTTGACAAGTGTTAACTGTCAGTTTACAGTCAAAATATGATTAAGACGTTTCGTCACAAAGGTCTTGAGGCATTCTTCCGAAAAGGGAGTAAGGCTGGCATACAGCCGCACCACGCCGGAAAGTTACGCATCATGTTGACCATGTTGGACAGTGCGAAGCGCCCTGATGATATGAACGCACCCGGCTGGAGATTTCACCTGCTGACTGGCGATCTTGCCGGACATTATTCGGTGACGGTAAACGGAAACTGGCGTATGACCTTCCGGTTTGAAAGCGGCGATGCCGAGTTGGTTGATTATCAGGACTACCACTAGGAGATATTTGAAATGAGCAGAATGCAAAACCCGGCACATCCCGGCGAAGTATTGCGGGAATGGATACCGGAAGATATGACAGTCACGAGCGCGGCAAAGGCATTACAGGTATCCCGTGTCACGCTTTCCAAGGTGCTGAACGGAAAAGCTGGTGTAACGGCAGGGATGGCCTTGCGCCTCTCGGCGTGGCTTGGCACCACCCCGGATGTTTGGCTTGGAATGCAAACACAGTGGGACTTGTGGCAAGCCGAGCAACAGCCAAGCCCTAAGATCAAGCCGCTGGACAGAATGGCCGCATAATTAACTCGAGTCCCTTTTGCCTTTTCATCCACGTGGACCGCATGCTCAAGGCGGCGTGAAACCTGAACAGGTTTCTTGCTTGATCAGCAAATAGAAAGCCCGGCGATGCCGGGCTTTTCTGTGGGAAGCAATTCGATGACCCCGTTTAGCTCGATTGTTACATTGAGCCTGTCGAACCGCGGTTGGCGATGGAGACTGTTGACGTGCGCTTGGCGCCAGCGGGCAGGGCGTTCAATGCCCAAGCGCCTCACACTGCCGCGTGAATTCGCTTTCGTTGTGGCAGGTGACGATCAGTTGGGCGGTGGAGCGGGTCAGGGCGACGTAGAGCAGCCGGGCATCTTCTTCTGGCGTGGATTTCGCGCAGGGCATGCAGCCAAGGTCGGGGATGACGACGCTATCGAACTCCAACCCCTTGCTCGAATGCATGGTCAGCACTTTCACCGAATCGCTCGCCGGGTCGTAGGCTTTGCCGTGCGACTTCTTGCCGGCATTCTCCGCATCGATGGCAAAGCCGTTGCGCGCGAGCAATTCCCGCATCTTGTTTACCTGGCTGTTGTAGCGGCACAGCACGGCCATTTCGTGCAGGGGCACACCGTCCTGCACGCGCCCTTTCAGCCAGCCCACGATGTGCGCATGCTCCTGCATTGCATCGCCAAAACGCAAAAGTTCGGGTTTCGGGCCGCTGCGTCCGCCTACCTCCGGATGCACCAGAGGCATATCCTCGCTGCCGGACATCTGTTCGATATAACCCGAAACAAAGCGGTAGGCGAAATCGAGAACCTCCACCGTATTGCGATAATTTACCTTCAGGATCGTGGTGCGGCCGGCGGCGTTGACGCCTACGCTGGCCCACGTGAACTTGCGCCGCTTCGGCCCGCCGTAGATGTTCTGTGCATCGTCGTACATCAACAGCAGCGAATTGGTCTGAGGGTCTATCATCTGCACCAGCAGCTTGTACCACTCCGGCTGGAAATCGTGGCCTTCGTCGATCAGCACTGCCGAATATTGTGCGAGCGGTACACGGCCCTGTTCGCAGCCGGCTATCACTGCCGCCACCTGTCTTTCCCATAAATCCTGCGATTCGTCGCCGGGCAGATCGAGCTGGGAGAGGTCGCACATCTGTTTGCACCAGCCGTGGAAATGGTAGACATGCACGCCGTCGCCCGCCCCGCGCTCGGCGAGCATCTGCTTCAGCCGTGCAGCCAGTTTCGTGTTGAAACACAGCACCAATACCGGCTTTGCATGACCCTGCTGGCCCAGATGCAATGCCCGATAGGCGAGGATCAGCGTCTTGCCCGAGCCTGCCACACCGTGAATAACGCGATGGCCCTCTCCAAGATTGCGCGCCAGCACCTCCTGCGCCATGTCCATCGCCTTCACGATGTCGGGGGCAAGCCGCGCAATGGACTGCGTCTCGTCCGGCAGCTCCTCAGGGGCGCTGAACAGGCTGCCTTGCTGGATGCGAATTTCGGGAAACAGATGCCAGCGCACGCGGTCGATGCGCGCCAGAGAAAGGACTCCGCCGAAGCTGTAGGTGAACATCCCCCACAATTTTTGTTGAAGCGACTCCGCTTCCACGCCCTCGGCGAAATCTTCCTTGAACAGCGCGCGATCGAGGGGGATTGCCTGATCCAGTTGCTTACGCGCGAATTCCTCGCGCGAAATGTTCGTGAACACCACGCCGTAGCCCCAGGGGAGCAAAAGTTTGCCCTTGTAGCGGCCTTCCTCCTGCTGCACCAGCAGCGGGTCGCGTTCGAGCAGTTCCTTGATCTCGATGGCATAGGCATGCGCCTGTTCGAGCGGATTGGGCACGGTCTGCCAGCCGCGATCCGTGTGGATTTCGGCATCGTGTCGCGTCATCTTCCGGATCGTGTTCGGCTTCCAGCCTCTTACCTCTGCTTCCTTGGTTCGCGCATGAGCAAGCAATTCATTCTTGTTAATTTCTGGCGTAACAAAGTACCAGTGTCCAAGTTTGGTAGAGCCGAGCCGCCGAGCTAATTCGTTTTCATATTTCCTTAGTTTGCCTAGATCCTCTGTTATTTTGTCACGCTGCTTGTCGTACAACTCTTGTTGGGTGTAATGCTTATTCGGGCAGTAACACTGAAACCCAATGCCCGTAAGCAAGGTGAATCCTTCAAGACCAAAATCACCTGGCGATGTCGGTATCGTCTGATAGCCTTCATTTGTGAACTTCTTCTTGAATACCTGTTGGCATAGCGCTTCCCATGAATCACCGTCGAAAGCACCAAAACTTGTATTAAACACGAATCATGTCTCCCTAGAATTAAATGAGTTACCTCAGCTTTTAATTAATTCTCTCCCTATCGGCAACTGTCGCATTATTCCCCCCCCAACCACGCATCCGAAGTCCGCAACATCTTCAGCGCCCCCCGCCATATTCCTTCGCCACATCATCGTAATGCGCATGCGCCTCGGTTTCCTGCAGCGCGGCCGTATACCATTCCTGCATCGCCGGGTGCGCCAGCAGTGCGTCGCGATAGGCTGCCGCCACGTCGGGCAGCGGCACGTTGTAGATGTGGAAGCGCCACGCGACGGGGGCGAACATGGCGTCGGCTATCGAGAATGCGCCGAACAGCCAGGGGCCTGCGGGCGTTGCGAACCGGGTGCGGGCTTCGATCCATATCTCGACGATGCGGTCGATGTCGCGCTGTACGGCTGCCGTGGCCGGTTTGCCCTTGAGCTTGAATTTCAGGTTCATCGGCATCGCCTTGCGCAGATCGACGAAGCCGGAGTGCATTTCCGCCGAGATGCTGCGCGCACGGGCGCGTGCCTGGGTGTCTGCCGGCCACAACTGCGGATGCTGTTCGGCCAGGTATTCCGCTATCGCGAGGCTTTCCCATATCTGGAATTCGTCGACGTGCAGGCAGGGCACCCTGGCATTGCCGGCGATGGGGCGCAGGGCCGGGTTGTAGTCGCGCCCGCCGACCGAGACCATGTGCTCGGTGAAGGGGATGCCCAGGTGCTTGAGCAGCAGCCACGGCCGCAAAGACCATGACGAATAATTCTTGTTGCCGATATACAGGTCCAGACTCATCGCATTCCCTTTCTGTTTTGTCATTTCACGCCTGTGTCCAGCCTGTGGTTGCACTGCATTCTTTGCGCATGCTGGAGGCAGGTTGGGGTGGACGGCGACTTCCGTGCTCGGCAGTTTTTTCGTTTGAGATCACAATTTGTGATTTCAAGTTTGAGGTGCCATATCGGGACCTCAAAGCTGCAAATTCCTTAAATGAATAGGGTGCAGGCCACGACTTATCTGGCCCGAAAAGTAGCTGCGCTGGATGGTGTGACAAGTGCTCCCCTTTTTACAGTCGTGTGCCGGCAATACTCCCGTCGATGCGGGATGATTGTTTGCGCCAGCCTCCTGTTCTGGGGATTGTGCCGTGAGCCTCGCGCCGTACGTGCGGCGGGATGTGCGTCAGGTAAATCTGCAAGTGGGCCGAACTTTATTTGAGCGGGGCGGGGGTGTCAATGCCGGCAAGCGCAGAGGCGAGACGGGTTTGAGTTCGAAGGCTATGCACTGCGTCGCGCGAGTTTGTATCGGGAATCGGATAAACTTGCCCCATGCAGATCAAACAAATTTCCTATACCTCATCCCATCGTCCCAGCCTGTTGCGCAAGGTCGTGACGCTAATCGGCATGGTCGCGCTGGGCATCGTGGCGCTGATGTTTTCGGCGGTCTTGCTTGCGGTCATCCTGGTCGTCGTCGTGTTCGGCGGCACTTACCTGTGGTGGAAGACGCGCGCGGTGCGCAAGATGATGCGGGAGATGCAGAGCCACGCGGCCCGCAATGCCCAGGCGGAAAACGATGCATTCCGGGGCGAGGTCTTCGAGGGCGAAGTGATCGAGGGCGAGGTGATTGAAGTCGTGGCCGTTCGCGTGCAGGAGTCCGAGGTCAGGCGCTGAGGATCGTCCCTCTGCTGTCACTTTCTGCGGGATCGCACCTGGATACGATACTGTTCCATCAGGGCTAGCGCTTGCTTCTTGATCGCGGCGGACTGCACGGGTTTGCAGCCTTCGATCCGCATCGAGGTCTGGACGGCTTGGGCGATTTTCTTGCTCAGATGGGCACTTATCTTCATCGTTCAAGCCGTCTGCGCGCTGACATTTTCATCGAGGTGATTGTGCGCATGACAGCGCCGATCAATGACTATGCAGCTTTTCTTGCAGCCATACCTTGATGAGCGATTGATACGGCACATCCCTGGAGTTCGCTGCCGCCTTGATGGAGTCCAGCATATGTTGGGGCAGGCGTAGCGAGATAGTCTTGGTCGTCGGCTTCAGGTTCGGCAGCACGGCTCGTTTCGCCTTCGTCCAGTCCACATAGTCGGCGGAGTCGTTGGTTTCCCAAAACGCGCGCTCTTCGGCCTCGCTGGCGAACGTCGGGATTTGTTTAAGTGGTTTGTTCATAGCTCTTGCGCTCCTTCTTGTGCATGTCTCTGGCCGAAATCACGCGTATCTTTTCTCCGCTGTGCCGTAGCGTGAAGGTGATGTGCAGTAGCCTTCCTTCGTCCGTTATGCCGAGCGCATGGTTGCGTTTCTCGCGCTCGCTATGTTTTGCATCGTCCAGCAATAACAGCGGGTCGTTGAAGAAAATCTGCTCGGCTTCGGCCATCGATACGGCGTGCTTCGCCTCGCTCTTGCGGGCATTGCCATCGTCCCAGTCGAAGCCCGTGATTTTGGTCAGATCGATCATCGGCTGTATATTATGAACACATACGCAATAATGCAAGTCGGGATTGCCGATTGGCTTGGGATGCTCGCTGCCCTTACCCGGCCATGCCCCCGAAGTCAGGTCGCTACCCAGTTCTCCAGCAGTAATCCCGGAACCCGTTCGAACTCCCGCAGGTTGTTGGCCACCAGGGTCAGTCCGTTGCTGCGCGCGTGGGCGGCGATGTGCAGGTCGTTCACGCCTATCGGCTGGCCGATTTTTTCGAGGGCGGCGCGGATTTGGCCGTATTGCCAGGCCGCCTTGTCGTCGTAGGGCAGCACGGCAAGCCGGCTGGCGAAGTCTTCGACTACGCGAATGTTGCGCGCGACATCGCTGCTCTTTTCGGCGCCGTGCACCAGTTCGGCCAATGTGACGGACGAGATCGCCATGTGTCCGTGATGGCGGTTGAATATTGCCAGCGCTTCCGGCGGCCGCCGTTTGATGACGTAAATGACGATGTTGGTGTCGAGGAGATATTTCAGCATCGCCGCACCTACAGGCTTTCGCGTTCGGGCTGGGTCTGGCTGGCGCGTTCGGTCATGAAATCTTCGGTGGCTGTCGCGGCACCCTGAAAGAAGCTGTCCCATGCGGATTCCGCGGGCGCGATGATGCGCTCCTGGCCGACTATCCGTACTTCCACTTTTTTGACCGAATCCGGGAAGCGCATCTCGGCGGGCAGGCGAACCGCTTGGGTGCGGTTGTTGTTGAAGACGGTGCTGGCGGACATGGTTCCTCCGATGTGGGTGCTATATACACAGAGGATATACGGGATGTTCATGTTGGTCAAATCATTGATCTGGAATGGGTAATAGCGGATTCTCTAAGAGGGAGTAGCGGTCAGCCCCCCCTTTATGAAAGGGGGCGAGGGGATTTGCGGGAGGAGAGAGAGTAATGCCGCATTTTCAAATCCCCCTCGGTCCCCCTTTTACAAAGGGGGAAGCCGTTGGAATCACCAACGGGAGTTGCCGGGGGTTAATTTAGCCGAGAGCGAGGAGGGTTTGATTCGCCTCAGGGCAAGTCCGGCCCCGAGTTCCTGAGCTTCCGATACAGCGTGCGTTCGCTGATGCCCAGCCGTTCCGCCAGGGCTTTGCGGTCGCCTTGGAAGTTTTCCGTTGCCCATGTCAGGTAGCGTTTTTCCAGAGTTGCCAGCGGGGCGATCTCTTCGGCCGGGCTGGTTGTCGGCGTCTCCTGTATTCCGCTTTTCGGCATTCCGCTTTTCATCGCGTCCAGATACAGGTGCTGCGGCAGGATGGTGTTGCCGTCGGCCATGATCAGCGCGCGCTCCAGGATGTTGCGCAGTTCGCGCACGTTGCCGGGGAAGTCGTGGCGCATCAGCGCGGCCAAGGCTTCTTCGCCGAGCGTGATCTTGCGCGTCGCATCCAGGTGGGACAGCAGGCTGGCGGCCAGCATAGTCAGGTCTTCCATGCGCTCGCGCAGCGGCGGCAGCGGGATGGGGAAGACGTTGATGCGGAAGAACAGGTCCTGGCGGAAGCTGCCTTCGCGCACCATTTGCGCGAGGTCGCGGTGGGTCGCGGCGACCAGGCGGAAGTCGGCGCGCAGCGGCTCCAGTCCGCCGACGCGCCGGTAGGTGCCGGCCTCCATCAGGCGCAGCAGTTTGACCTGTAGCGACAGCGGGATGTCGCCGACTTCGTCCAGGAACAGGGTGCCGCCGCGCACCGCTTCCACCAGTCCGATCTTGCGGCCGACCGCGCCGGTGAATGCGCCTTTCTCGTAGCCGAACATTTCGCTCTCGAACAGGGTTTCGGTCAGGCCGGAACATTCGACCGCGACGAAGGGCGCGGCGGCGCGCGGGCTCATGTCGTGGATGGCGTGGGCGACGAGCTCCTTGCCGGTGCCGGATTCGCCCAGCAGCAGCACCGAGCTTTCGTGTCCGGCCACGCGTTTGGCGAGTTCCAGCATGCGGTTGAACGGGCGGGAGTAGCCGACCATCTTCCGTTCGGGCGCGCCTTCGGCATGACGCAGGAAATGCATGGTCTCCATGAAATAGACCGTGCTGCCGGCCTCGTTCCTGACCGGCGCGACTTCCACTTCGACATGCTCCCTGCCCGCGGAGGTGTGATGCACATGCAGCACGCGGCTGGGGTGGCCGCTCTCCATGCAGTCCCGCAGCGGGCAGTTCTCGCCGGCCTGGTCGCAGGGCTTGTCGTAGTGATGGGAGAGTTCGTAGCAGTAGCGCCCGACGACATCCCGGTCCGCGCCGAATTCCCGCAGGTAAGCGGTATTGGCCGCGACGATGCGGTATTGCCCGTCGAGCAGAATCTTGGGCTCGGCGAAGCTGTCCAGCAGATTCAGCGTCTCCGCCGGGATATGGCTGGAACTTGTGTCGTTAATGGCTGTCATGGCAGTGAGTATATGACAAATATGGCATGCGCTCCAGTTTTCCTGTTTGTATGTTCTTTGCTAGAAATTGATTATCCAATTGAAGACAAAGGGTATTTGCCTGAAGTGCGCCGGGTGGCACGGTGATTGCTAAATAGAGATCGGGTTACGGTGACGTAAACCTCCCTGATCTGACAGGACGTGCAGTCCGTCAGCTTTGGCCTGTGGTGCGGTGCGCCACAGGTTCTTTTTGGCGCGCATGGTGCGCGCTGCAGGATTGAAAGAAACGAGTCGACGTTAAGGAAAGAGAAATGGCACTGCTGATAACCGACGAATGTATCAACTGCGATGTGTGCGAGCCGGAATGCCCGAACGATGCGATCTCGCAGGGCGAGGACGTCTATGTCATCGCCCCCGACAAGTGCACCGAATGCGTCGGCCACTTCGATGCGTCGCAGTGCGTGGAGGTGTGCCCGGTCGATTGCATCCTGCCCGACCCGGCGCATGCGGAAAGCAGGGAGCAATTGCTCGCCAAATTCGAGAAGATTGGAGCGCTGGCATGAACGACGTAACCGAAAAAAAGGAGATGGGCACCGTCACGACCATCTACCACGAGCTGGATAACTGGGACGCGAACCTGGGCGAGAAGACCATCCATGCGAAGCGCATGCCGGGTTTCTTCCGCACGCTCAAGACTTATTCGCAATGGGCGCTCTGGGGGCCGTTCTTCCTGCTTCCCTATCTGCGCTGGAACGATAAGCAGGCGATCCTGTTCGACATCCAGCACCGCCAGTTCCATTTCTTCAATCTGACGGTGCTGCCGCAGGACATCTGGATGCTGTCGCTGGTGCTGCTGGTGGCGGCGATGACGCTGTTTGCGGTGACTTCGGTGGCTTCGCGCGTGTGGTGTGGCTACTTCTGCTTCCAGACCGCATGGACCGACTGGTTCACCTGGATCGAGGACAAAATAGAGGGCAATCCCCAGGCCCGACGCAAGCTGGAGGAAACGCCGTGGGGCGTGGACAAGCTCAAGAAGAAGGCGCTCAAGCATGCGCTCTGGATGATGATCGCCTTGCTCACCGGCATCAGCTACTCCATCTGGTTCGTCGATGCATTCGAATACTGGAACGACCTGATTCACTTCCGGCTGCCTACGGTCGGCTGGGTCGTGCTTGCCTTGTTCTTTGCCGGCACTTACCTGCTCGCCGGCTTGCTGAGAGAGCAGACCTGTTTCTGGCTTTGTCCCTATGCGCGGCTCCAAGGCGTGATGTCGGACGTGCAGACTATATTGCCGGCCTACGATTACAACCGCGGCGAGCCGCGCGGCAAGCTGCGCCGGGGTGCTGAGAAGGTAGCGCAGCAGGGCGACTGCATCGACTGCTTCCAGTGCGTGCAGGTCTGCCCGACCGGGGTGGACATCCGCAAGGGCCAGCAACTCGGCTGCATCACCTGCGGCCTGTGCATCGACGCCTGCGATTCCATCATGGACAAGATCGGCAAACCGCATGGCCTGATCCGCTACGCCTCGCTGGATGAACTCTCGGGCAAGCCGCCGAAGAAGATGTACCAGCATCCGCGCACGCTGGTCTATCTCGGCATCATCGTCATCGCGCTGGCCGGCATCACGTACGGCCTGACTCATCTGGGGGCGATGACGCTGAACGTGCTGCCCGAGCGCCAGCCGCTGTTCGTCAGCATGAGCGACGGGTCTATCCAGAACAAATACACCTTCAAGGTGCTCAACAAGACCGACAAGGACATTCATGTGAAGGTCAGCGCCGAAGGCGGAGTGGCGGGGCAGGAGATTATCGGGGCCGACAAGCCGATGCTGACCCATCATGGCCGCGGCACGTCGTTTACCATCTTCGTGAAGGTGTCCGGCGCCAACGTGAAGCAGGAAGTGACGCCGATCAAGTTCCGAGTGGAAGGCGTCGAAGACCCGTCCGTGTTCGCGGAGTATTCCAGCAAGTTCAACGGGCCGAAGCGCTAGGCGCGCACCGGTCCGGCCGTTCTGTTACTTGGAGGTTTGGTAACGGAGCGGCCTTTTTTCAACGCGCCTACACCGTCTTCGCGTTCACGAATTCGAGCATGCCCAGCCTGGACAGGTTGCGCCCGTCGCGCGCCGGTGAGGTGAATCATCCCTGGCTAGTCTGGGATGGCGGTCAGTTTTAGCAACCAGTACATGAGCGCCGCGCCGATGAGGACGCCGGCGAAAAACAGTTGGAGTCCGACGGCGGTGCGTTCTTCTGGTTTGGCTTTCTCATCCGGTGGCTGTAGCGCTTCCCATTCGCCGACGATGCGCCTGGCCTCGTCGTAATCCAGCTCGGCAACCATTACCCGCACGAACCCCATCGCCTGCAGTTCGCCGATGCCGCCCTGCAAATACTCGCCTTCGATTTGTCCGCTAATGCCGCGCTGCTCCAGCAGACTCAGGATCATGTGGGCGTCGAGTCCGCTGGATGCTTCAAATACGCTTTTCATGTATCCCTCGCGTCACGCCAGCCCGATGTACGCCACCGCGCACAGCGAAACGACGGAAATGACGAATGATGCGTAGCCCAACATCATCGCGCGCCGATAGCTTTTTTCGGCGAGCGCGGTTCCTTTCTCCAGCGCCTCGACGGCATTCTGCATCTGCAGGGCCAGTGCCTTGATGTGGGCGTCGTTGCCGGATGTCGCGGCCTGGAGTTCGATGATCTGCTGCTGTAACAGCGCCGATTGATTGGCGGCGGCGTCCGCGGTCTTGCGGGTAAACACCGGTGCGGCCGCAGAAACGATGGCGCCGACATGGGGCAGGACGGACTTGAGAACGGGAATGAGCCATGCGTGCATGTGGGACTCCTGATTGTGTGCCGGTCATGAATGAGGATGCGGGCAATCTTACGCGATAAAATGATGCCATTCCTTTCGATCCGGGCCCGACATCATGTGGCTACAAAAAGAGATACGCCTGCAAGCGAAGCCGCGCGGCTTCCATCTGGTCACCGACGAGTTGCTACGCGAGCTGCCGGAACTGCGCGACTTCTACGTCGGGATGATGAACGTGTTCATCATGCACACCTCGGCATCATTAACGCTGAACGAGAACGCCGACCCGACGGTGCGGCAGGATTTTGAGAGTTTCTTCAACCGCGCGGTGCCTGAGGACGAGCCTTACTACCGCCATCGCGACGAGGGCTCGGACGACCTGCCCGCGCATATCAAGTCCAGCCTGCTGGGCAGCAGCCTGAACATCCCCGTCTTCAACGGACGTCCCGCGCTGGGAACCTGGCAGGGCATCTATCTGTGCGAACATCGCGACCACGGCGGCAGTCGCCGCATCGTGGTGACGGTGCAGGGGGAACGAGCATGAGCGATACGATCAAGACGTTGCGACTGGTGATGCATGGCCGTGTGCAGGGCGTGTGGTTTCGCGACTCGATGCGCCGCGAGGCCGAGCATCTGGGCGTCAGCGGCTGGGTGCGCAACCGCAGCGACGGCGCGGTGGAGGCGATGGTGCAGGGCGCGGCGGGCGCGGTGGACGAGCTGGTGCGCTGGGCGCATCGCGGCCCGCAGCTCGCCGAGGTGGAGCGCGTCGAGGCCGAGCCGGGCAGCGGGAGTTTTGCGGGCTTCGAAGTGCGGGGTTCGGCATGAACACTTTCGTGCCGCCCGACGCGCTGCTGTTCGTCACTTCGGATTGTCCGCATTGCGCGACGGTGAAGCGCGGGCTAGACGAGCTGGTACGGCAGGGGCTCATCGGCAAGGTGGCGGTGGTCGATGCGTCCGCGCATCCCGAACGGGCGGCGGAACATGGCGTGCGCACCGCCCCTTGGCTGCGGCTGGGGCCGTTCACGTTGACCGGGGCGCAGAGTGTTTCAGAGTTGCGCCAGTGGGCGGAATGGGCGAGCGGCGAGGAGGGCATCGCGCGCTATGTCGTGCATCTGTTGAAGCTGGGCGAGTTCCAGCATGCCGTCGCCTTCGTCTCTGCGGATGCGCAGCGCCTCAAGCCGCTGCTGGACATCCTCGCCGACACCGATGCAGGCATTGATCAGCGTCTCGGTGTCAGCGCGCTGCTGGAACGCTATGCCGACACACCCGAACTGCGAGCCTTGCTGCCGCAACTGGCCGAACTCAGCCGCGATGCAGACCATCGCGTGCGCGCTGATGCCTGCCATCTGCTCGGCCTGACAGGCAGCGCCGAGGCGCTCGGCCATGTCGAGGCCCGCCTGGCCGACGAAAATGAAGAAGTGCGCGAGATCGCGGCGGAGGCGATACAAAGACTGGGAGGGACGGCATGATTACCGCATCGCTCGCGGTCGTGCTGGGGCTGGCGCTGCTGGTTTACAGCGCCGACCGTTTTATCGAGGGCGCGGCTGCCGCCGCACGGCATTGGGGCATGCCGCCGCTGCTGATCGGCATGGTGGTCGTCGGCTTCGGCACCTCCGCGCCGGAGATGACGGTCTCCGCGCTGGCGGCTTACCAGGGAAATCCTGGCATCGCGCTCGGCAACGCCTATGGTTCGAACATCGCCAACATCGCGCTGATCCTCGGGGTGACCGCGCTGATCAGCTCTATCCCGGTGCATTCGCAGGTGTTGCGCAAGGAGTTGCCGCTGCTGACCGCGGTGACGCTGCTGGCGGCGTGGCAGTTGCACGACGGCGAAGTCTCCCGCGCCGATGCCTGGGTGTTGTTCGGCGTGTTCGCCGCGGTGATGGGCTGGAGCATCTGGCAGGGGACGCGCAAGCGGCGCGATGCGTTGGGGCGCGAGATGGTGCAGGAGTTGCGCGAACATGCGATGCCGTTGCGGCAGGCGCTGTTCTGGGTGGTTGCCGGCCTGCTGCTGCTCGTGGTCAGTTCGCGCCTGCTGGTCTGGGGCGCGGTGGAGATCGCGCAGGCGCTGGGCGTCAGCGACCTGATCATCGGCTTGACCGTGGTCGCGGTGGGCACCTCGCTGCCGGAACTGGCCTCTTCCATCGTCGCCGCGCGCAAGGGCGAGCACGACATCGCATTGGGCAACGTCATCGGTTCCAATATGTTCAACACGCTGGCCGTGGTGGGCATCGCCGGGATGATCTCGCCTATGCAGGTCGGGCTGGAGGTCTTCTCGCGGGACATGCCGGTGATGGCGCTGCTGACGGTGTCGCTGTTCGTTTTCTGCTACGGCTTCCGCGGGCCGGATCGCATCAGCCGCCCCGAAGGCGGGATGCTGCTGCTGGCTTACGTCACCTACACCGTCTGGCTGCTGGGGACGGCCTTCGGCTAGCCTGAGCGCTCACTTCACATTTGCCACGGCGACCCGCGTCTTGGGCAGGCCGCGGTCCAGGAAGAAGCGCTCGGCGATGTTCACCGCATCTTCCGGGCCGGCGATGTAGATGTCTCCCTGAAGCAGTTCCGCATCGGCCGCGACGATATCGCCCAGTTGCCCGAGCAGCGTCTCTTTGCGTTTGCCGCTGACGGTGCGCAGGTCGAAGCCGGCGATATGTTCCTCGTGGCGGAAGTTGTCCAGTGCGTCCTGCCAGGCCTGTGCGATGTTCTGAAGGTAGATGTGCTGCGGGCTGGAGCCGAACCAGTGCAGGCATATGCTTTCCGCTTCGAGCGACAGCGCGTGTTCGATCAGGCTCTTGATCGGAGCGAAGCCGGTATCGAAGGCGAAGAAGTACAGGGGGCGCGGGGATTTCTCGTGCAGGATGAATTCGCCCTGCGGCCCCTCGATCTCCACCACGTCGTTGTGGTGCAGGCGGTCGAAGACATAATCCGAGAACAGGTTGCCGGGCTGCCTGTGGATGTGGAACAGCAGGTTGCGGTCGTCGCAGGGGCAGCTGGCGATGGGTAGTTCTGCGCTATAGGCTTGCCCGACGCGCAGCGTGACGCTCTGTCCCGCGAGGAAGCGCAGGCGCTGGGTGCGCGGGGTCTGCAGGTGCAGCAATAGCATGTCGTCGTTGAGATGCCCGGTCGTTTTGACATGGGCTTCGATCTGCTGGAAGGGGATGTCCTGCACGCCGCCCGCCACGGGTGCCTCGATCACCAGATCGCTGACGGCGGTATTGCTGCACAGCAGGATATAGCCCTGGTTCTTTTCCGCCTCGGAGATGACGAAGTCGTGCGACCGCGTCTTCTTCACTTCGCCGGACACCACCCTGGCCTTGCACAGGCCGCAGTTGCCGCCGCTGCAACCGTAGTTGAGCGGTATGCCCGCCCTCATTGCCGCCTCCAGCAGGGTGTCGTGCCCTTCGACCAAGAAGTCGTGTCTGCTCGGCAATATGGTCACCTGGGCGGCGATGATGCGCAGGACGCTGTCTTTGATCTCCAGCGGATTGATGAATCCAGGTTCCATCGCCGACTCCACTTCCTGTTTGATCCATGTTTTCAGTTCCGCCATCGTCATGCGCGATTCCGGGGGCAGCCGGGATTCGGTCTCGGCCAGCTTGTCCCATAGCTTGCCCAGCAACGTATTGAACTGCCTGACTTGCCCCTGATTGATCGCCAGCGTCTTGCCGAGTTCGGTGACGCGCGCGGCCAGTACTTCCGCATCGGGCAGGGCTCGCTCGAATACGCGTTTGCCGAAAGCCCGTTCCTTGATCTGGGCGACCCGTCTGGACTCGGCGGTGTCTTCCAGTTGCGCGTCCGGATAGCAGACCAGCAGATTGCCGACCGTGACCATCCCGTCGTGGGAGATCATCTCGCCGCGCTGGATCTTCTTCTGCAGTTCCGCGCGCGTCACGCCGATCAATCTTGCGGCGCGCGTCAGGCTCAGCATCTCGTTCATCGCATCCCCCGTTAAAGGTGTCAGGCTCGAACTGCGATCGCTTGCTTATCTCCTCTTGGTGCTAACGTCCGTCGGTGTTCACGGCATGCCAGCTACATGGCGGGTCTCGTTCAGCTTAGCCAGTTTTGCCTTCAGTTCCGGCAGGATCGCGGCAACGGCTTTTTCGCCTTCGAGCACCGCCTTGTTGCGACCGCTCGTGTCGGCTGCGGGAAGGCCTGCGATGACCGGGCGAATCACAATGTCCGCGCTGGAGTGCTCGTGGCGATTGAGCGTCTGTCCGAAGATGGAAAAACTCTGGCGCATGATATCGACCATCCCGGTCGTTTTCCTGTCCTGCGGGCGGTCCGAAATATCGACGGCGATGACGAAATCCGCGCCCGCCGCGCGGGCAGCGCTGGCCGGAACCGGGGCGACGAGCCCGCCGTCCACGTACTCTTGACCGTTGATGGCGACCGGCTGGAAAAACACCGGAATGGACGAGGAGGCGCGTACCGCCATGCCGGTGTTACCAGAGCGGAATACGATCATCTCGCCGTTACCCAAGTTGGTGGCGACTGCGCCGAAGGTCTTCCGGAGTTTTTCTATCGGACGACCGCCGACATTTTTGTTGATGAAGTCTTGCAAGGCCTGCCCCTTGATGCAGCCCCGCTTGTCCGAGATCATGGCCTCGGCCATGCAGCGGTAGAAACCCGAGCCGTCGAGCACTTGCTCTTCTTCCAGCGTCATGGACAGTTCTTGAATCTGGAAGCCGTTGAGTCCGGACGCATAGAGCGCGCCCACGACCGAGCCCGCGCTGGTCCCCACGACGATGTCGGGAGAGATGCCTTGCGCTTCCAGCGCCTTGATTACGCCGACGTGCGCAAAGCCGCGCGCCGCGCCGCCGCCCAAGGCGAGCGCGATTTTGGCGGGCGGACGCTCCACGATAACGGGCGTGGGCGGAGACGGTGTCTGTTCGGGCGGCTTGGGTGTGCTGCATCCGGTTACGGAGAGCAGGAGGAGGGCGAAGGCGACTTTTTTCATGGTTCGGGTTCGGGAGCTTTCGGCGACGGGACGGGATTCGTAAGCGGGAGAAACTATACCGCGAGCTTCGCCAGTTCGCCGCAGATTTCCGCGAACAGCGGACGCAGGCTCGTTTCTGCGTGATCGCAGCGTTGCTGTAGTGCGTGCAGCGCGGCCATATCTTCGGGCGATGCATCGCAGCGATCCAGCAACTCTTCCAGCAGGCAGGCATAGGCGCGCACTTCGAGGCGTTGCAATGCGATGGCTTGTTGTGGGTCGGGCGGCAGGAAAGAGGCCGCGCCGAAATCTCCGAGCAGGCAGTCGCCTTCGTCGCTCCACAGGATGTTGTGCGCGTACAGGTCGCCGTGCATGATGCCTTGCGCATGGAGATGCTCCGCGACAGACGCGATGCCGAGCGCGATGTTCAGCGCGACGGGCAGCGTGAAGCGGAGTTCCTGCGGGTAGATGTCTCGGGTGCAGGATTCTAGGCTGGGCGGGCTGGCGAGGTTGCGGAAGCTGGGGGCGATCAGCGACATCACCAGACCCGGCATCTGCTCTGGATGTTCGCAAACCTTGCCGATCACGGGTATCAGTCCGGGGTGCGCGCCGGCCGCGAGGCTGGCGGCCTTCTCGCTACGCGGCAGGCCGTCGCTGGTGAGCACGCCCTTGAACATCTTCACGGCCACCGGCTCGTCGCTCGCATGGTGATGCGCGCGGTGGATCACGCCGGACGCGCCTTCGCCCAGCCTGTGCTGCAATTCCAGCGTGTGCCACTCGACCTCTGCGATATGCAGATGCTCCAGCGCGGCGGCTTCGCTGCCGTCGCTGCACGGGTTGCCGGAACAGGCCAGCCAGGCGAGGCGGGGCAGGGTGAGCAACCAGTCGGGCAGATGCTCGAAACGGTTCGCGGCGATGCGCAGCAGTTCCAGGTTCTTGCAGTCAGCCAGTTCGTCCGGCAGGCGCTGCAACTGGTTGCCGGCCAGCATGAGTTTCTGCAGCCGCGAACACTTGCGGATCTCTGCGGGCAGTTCGTGCAGGCGGTTGTCGGTGAGGATCAGCCAGCGCAGTCTTGCGGGCAGGGCTGCTGCGGGCAACTCGCTGATCTGGTTGGCCTTGAAGCCGATCATCTCCAGATTCGCGCAGCGTCCCAGCACTTCCGGCACGCGGGTGAAGTCGTTGTCGGAGCAGAAGATCACGCGCAGCCTGTGCAGGCGGTGCAGGTCGTCCGGCAGGCTGGAAAGCCGGTTGCCGGAGAGGTTGAGTATCTCCAGCGAGTCGGCCAGATCGAATATCTCGCGCGGGAATTCGGTCAGCCCGCAGGAAAGATCGAGACGCTTGATGCCGGCCAGTTCGCCGGCGCGCAAGGATGCCAGAGTGTGCATGAGGAAGGGGACTCTGGCTGGTCAGGAATGTTCCGGATCTTGAGGGCCGGAAGGCGGTGACTGATCGCGGATTCCGATATGGTATGTGTTCTTGCCGGCCACCTTGGCCATGTACATGGCATGATCGGCTTGTCTTACCAGCTCGTCTTCGTTGCGGGCATCTTCGGAGTAGCGCGCGATGCCGATGCTGATACCGATATGCACCCGGTTTCCATCTATGTCGAAGGGGGCGGAAATGGCGTCGATGATTTTCTGCGCGATGGCGACGACATCTTCCTGCTTGTGCGCATCGTTGAGGATGATGGTGAATTCGTCACCGCCCAGGCGCGATACGGTGTCGCTTTCCCGAACGCAGGCGGACATGCGCTCTGCCGTGATTTTCAGCACCATGTCTCCGGCATGATGCCCTTGGGTGTCGTTTACCTTTTTGAAGCCGTCCAGATCTAGGTACAGCAGAGTCAGTCCGACCTCGTGCCGTTTCGCCAGCACCAGAGCCTGACGCAGGCGGTCGTAGAACAAGGCCCGGTTCGGCAGGCCGGTCAGTGTGTCGAAGTGCGCCATGCGCTCGATGCGTTGTTGGATCTCCTGCTGTTCGGTAATGTCCTGAATGGTGCCGACGGAGCGTATCGGGGCGCCTTTCGTGTCAAAAGAGGTTTGGCAACGTTCGTGTACCCACTTGATGCGTCCATCCCGCATGAGCAGGCGATGGACGATTTCATAAGGCTGCCGGGTTTGCAGCGAATCGGTGTAGGCGCTATTCACCGCGTCTCGGTCTTCAGGATGAACGGCATTGAGGAATCCTTCGTAGGTCGGTGCGAAATCATGCGATTCGATTTCGAACAGCCTGAAAACCTGTTCCGACCAGAAGAGCTCGCCGCTGATGTGATCCAGCGCCCAGTTGCCGAGATGCGAAATACGCTGGGCTTCCACCAGTCTTTCTTCGCTCTCGCGCATGCGGGCCTCTGCCTGGATGCGTTCGGAGATGTCTCGGTTGGATGCCCGCCGTCCCAGGTATTTTCCCGTTGCGCTGAATACCGCCTGGCAACGGTGTTCCAGCCAACGTGTCTGGCCGTCGGGCAGCACGATGCGAACTATCAGTTCCGCGGGCTCGTCTTCCTCTTTCTCCAGTTGGTGAAGATGCTCCCTCATGTGCGGGCGGTCTTGCGGGTGGGTGATTCTGATCAGCAGATCCGGGTCGGCGATGAATTCTTCGACGGTGCGGCCGGTGATGCGCTCGCAGGATGGCGAGCAATAGACGTAATTTTCCGCTGGGTCTATCCAGGTTTCCCAGTTGTAGGTGTAATCCGCGACGGCTTTGTAGCTGACGTTTGCTTCGGCCAGCAAATGCCATGAGCGGGCCAGCACCCAGCAAGCCACGCCGGTCAGGGTTAGCAGCAAACCCAGGATCCATGCCGCCTTGCGCCAGATTGCCTGCCGAAGCGCGTCCAATTCACCTGCGGAATAATGTGTGATCGATTTCCATAAATACTGCCGGTATTCGAGTTCGCTGTGGCTCGGGGCGAACGCTACGCCGGTGCCGGAGGCGGTTTTCTGATTGGACAGGAGGGGATAAACCGTTCCCCATGTCCATATTCCGTCATCGAGTATGACTTGACCGCTATCGCTGGCGCGTATGCGTTCCCATGCGGCCGGGGCGCGTGCCGCAAGGGTTAGTTCCTGACGATTGAATATGAATCCCCATTCGTCGGACGGGGCGGGGCTCATCAGCCAGTAACCTGCGCGATTGACGAGCATGCGGTGTTCGGCGATGTCGGCCGTTGCCTTGGTGTAGGCCTGCAGCAATTTGGCGCCGTAGTAGTTGAGTATGACGATCCCGCGATTCCGGCCTGTCGCGTCGGCAACCGGGGTGGCGATGCGGATCATGGGTTTGTAGGGGATCTCGATTTTTTCTTGCTCGATGTTGAGGTCGAGCGGTGAAACGAATATTTCGCCGGGATTGAGCCTGATCGTGTCGGTGAAATAGTAGCGGGCGCTTTTGTCCTGTAGTTTGTCTGCAGGTACGGTTACGGGTTTGCCATTGATGAAATCGACGCGAACCATTTCCATGCCGTTCTCGTCGATCCAGCGTATCTGGTCGTAATCTTCCTTGCTGCTGGAAAAAATCGCGAAGTCTTCGGCCAGGTGCGTGAGGTGTTCCGGCGCAGGTTGCTCGATGGCGTTGCGCAGGGCGCTGTGCCCGGACAGGAACATGAGGTCTTTGGCGATGAATTCGATCTTGTCCGAGAGGGCGCTCGCTCCCAGCTTGGCGTTCGATTCCTGAAGATGGTGCAGTTGCGCGAGTTCGTTCTTGATCGAGTTACTGGCAAAGAAAATCGCGCCGCCACTCAATAATAGAACCAGCGGCAAGAACAGTTGCAGGAACAGCGAGACGAGGCTTTTTGACTTGCTTTGTAACATGATGATCTCTGGACTCCCGGCTTGATATTATGCCGGAATCTCTCCTGCGTCATTCGGTCGATGGGAGCGGCTGCGCGGTTCGATGAGGACGGATTCCTCGAATCTCCGCAAGCGGAAGAATGTGTTTCCACCGCCGGGTGACCGGCAGGTCGATTGCCTGGCGTCAGGACTTGCCGGTCAGTATCCCAGCGCTCGCGCACCCTGATAGAAGACGAAGCTGACCAGCCAGGCCAGCAGCAGCGACCAGCCGAGCGCGAACAGCGTGTAGCGCATGTCTTTCGCCTCGCTTCGCAGCGTGGCGATCGCGGACAAACAGGGGGTGTAGATCAGCGTGAACAGCATGAAGCTGTAGGCCTGTACCCAGTCCAACTGCTGCGCCAGCGCGCCGCCCAGCGCCTCGCCGGAAAGGCCGTAGATCACCGCGAGCGAGCCGATGACGATCTCCTTGGCGACGAAGCCGAACAGTAGCGCGATGGTGAGGTTGGCATCGATGCCGATGGGCGCGAATATCGGCTGCAGCGCGCCGCCCAGCATGCCGGCCAGCGTGTCGGCGCTCGCCGGTGCGGCGGAGAACGGCAGATGGGTCAGCAGCCACACCAGTACGACACCGGCGACGATGAACTTGGTGGCGCGGCGCAGGAAGTGCTGCACCTCCAGCCAGCCGCGAACCACCATCTGGCGCGGCGTGGGGAAGCGGTAGGGCGGCAGTTCCAGCACGAAGGGTTCCTGGCTGTGGAACTTGCCCCTGAACAGCAGTGCGGTCAGGATTGCCGCGGCGAAGCTGAACAAGTACAGGCTGAACAGCACCAGTGCCGCATTGGCGGGGGCGAACAGTGCGGCAGTGATGAACACGAACACCTGCAAACGCGCGGAGCACAGCGAGAACGGGATCACCAGCATCGTCAGCAGGCGTAGCGAGCGCGAGCGCATCACGCGCGTGCCCATCAGCGCGGGCACGTTGCAGCCGAAGCCCATCAGCAGCATCACGAAGCCGCGCCCGTCCAGCCCCATCCTCGCCATCAACGCGTCCATCAGGAAGGCCGCGCGCGACAGGTAGCCGCTGTCCTCGACCATCGCCATGAACAGGAAGAACAGCACGATGATGGGCACGAAGGCCGCGACGGTCAGGTAGCCGCTGTCCTCGACCATCGCCATGAACAGGAAGAACAGCACGATGATGGGCACGAAGGCCGCGACGGTCGCGACGCCGTTGTAGACGCCGTCCAGCAGCAGGCCGGACAGCCAGGCGGGCGCGTTGGCGAATGCCGGGTCGAGCACAGTCTCGCGCAGCCAGCCCAGCAGTTCCGCGACGCCGCCCTGCAGCGGCTGGCCGAGCAGGAAGATGCCCTGAAACAGCAGATACATGATGCCGAAAAAAATCGGCAGTCCGGCCCAAGGGTGCAGCATCACGCGATCCAACTTGTCGGTGAGGTGCTCCGGCATCTGCGCCGGGACCTGCACCGCGTGTTTCAGCACGCGCGCCATCTCGGTCTCGATGTGTTCGTCCTGTTCCAGTTGCGAGCGCAATTGCTCGGCCATGCCGGGCGTGGGGTAGCGCAACGCTTTCGTGACGGCCTGCAGCGCCTCCTGGTAGCCGGTGCCGTATTTTCCGCTGAGCAGGAAGATGGGCATGTCCAGCAGCTCGGCCATCTTTTTGACGTCTATCGTGATGCCGTATTTCTTCGCCTCGTCGGCCATGTTCAGCAGCACGACGACGTTCATGTTCAGCTGCTTCAGTTGCAGCAGCAGGCTCATCTGGCGCTCGATCTGGGTCGCGTTCAGGATCACCAGCGCGAGGTCGGGCACGTTGTCGTGCAGGAAGTGGCGCACCACCTGCTCGTCGTCGGAGAAGCCGTGCAGGTCGTAGATGCCGGGCAGGTCGATGATCTCGACCATGTCGCCGCCGAGCAGAATTTTTCCGGAGAGCAGCTCGACGGTGATGCCGGGCCAGTTGCCGACGCGGGCAGCACCCCCGGTCATACGGTTGAACAGCGTGGACTTGCCGGTGTTCGGCATGCCTAGCAGGGCGATACGCTTCATGTTCCGGACACTCCCTTGCATACATTGATCTTGGCCGCCTCGTTGCGGCGCAGCAGCACGTCGGTGGTGCCGACGCGCACCTGCAGCGGGCCGGAGAACGCGGCGCGGCGTATCAACTCGACCTGTTTGCCGCTGCGGAACCCCAGCGCCAGCAGCCGTTGGTGCAGCGCCTCTTCGGCGTGGATAGCCACTATCGTGGCGGTGTCGCCCGGTTGCAGGCTGGCAAGTGTGATCGAGGACATGGGGTGTATCCCGTAGTGATTTGCGTAGATGATAATAGTTCTCATTTGCAACTGCAAGCGCTTTCAGGCAAGATACCCAAAAACGACAGGAGAGCGTTGATATGGATAAACCCCAACCCGATGACTTGAAAGACGCAGGCCTCAAATCCACCGTGCCGAGGCTCAATATTCTTGCCCTGTTCAAGTCCGGTCAGGAGCGCCACATGAGCGCGGAAGACGTGTACAAGCAACTGCTGGCCAAGGGCGACGACGTGGGGCTGGCTACGGTCTATCGCGTGCTGACGCAGTTCGAGCAGGCCGGGCTGCTGGTGCGCCATTATTTCGAGGGCGGCAAATCGGTGTTCGAGCTCAATCAGGGCAAGCATCACGACCACATCGTCTGTCTGCAATGCGGTCACGTCGAGGAATTCTACGATGCGGATATCGAGTCTCGTCAGGAAAAGGTCGCTACCGAACGCGGTTTTGCCGTTCACAACCACTCGCTTCACATCTATGCGGATTGCAACAAGAAGGCGTGCCCGCACAAGCACTAAGGTATCGCCAGGGGCGTTGTTCGATGGCGCTGCATCTTTTGTCGCGCGGCCCTTTGGCCGCGTTGGCGTATTGCGGTAGAATGCCGCATTTATTTTGGTGGCAGGCAAAATGATCAAGGGCAGTATCGTAGCAATCGTCACCCCCATGCATGAGGATGGCAGTCTGGACTTGGCGTCGTTCCGCGCGCTGATCGATTTCCATATCGAACAGGGGACGGACGGCATCGTCGTGGTTGGCACGACCGGCGAGTCTCCCACCGTGGACGTCGAAGAACACGAGACGCTGATCGCCGAGGCGGTCAAGCATGTCGCGGGGCGCATCCCGGTGATCGCCGGCACCGGCGCGAATTCCACCAAGGAAGCCATCGAGCTGGCGTTGTTTTCGAAGAAGGCCGGCGCGGACGCATCGCTGACCGTGGTGCCTTATTACAACAAGCCGACCCAGGAAGGCCTGTACCTGCACTTCAAGGCCATCGCCGAGGCGGTGGACATGCCGCATATCCTGTACAACGTGCCGGGCCGCACCGTGGCCGACATGAACAACGACACCGTGCTGCGTCTGGCGCAGATCCCCAATATCGTCGGTATCAAGGATGCGACCGGCAACATTGAGCGCGGCAGCGATCTGTTGCAGCGCGCGGCTGCATTGAAGCAAACCATCGGGGACTTCGCGGTCTACAGCGGCGACGACGCCAGCACACTGGCGCTGATGCTGCTCGGCGCGGCAGGCACGATCTCGGTGACCGCTAACGTTGCACCGAAACTGATGCACGAGATGTGCGCGGCCGCGCTGGTCGGCGATCTCGCCCGCGCGCGCGACATCAACTTCCAGTTGCTTGGGCTACATCGCAACCTGTTCGTCGAGGCGAATCCGATCCCGGTGAAGTGGGCGGTGGCGCGCATGGGCAAGATGAAGAATACGTTGCGCTTGCCGCTGACGCCGCTTTCCACAGGCGGGCAGCCGGCGGTCGAAGCGGCGATGCGTCAGGCCGGCGTCATCAATTAATCGTACGGAATCACCGGAGAGAAATACATGAAGGCTTTGCATATCGGGATTTCCACTGTCGTGCTGCTCTCCTTGGCGGGATGCGGCGCGATGGGGTTGGGCAGCAAGCGTATCGATTACCATGCCGGCGCGGTGCAGGCGCCGTCGCTGGAAGTGCCGCCCGGTCTGACATCGCCCGGCAGCGATGATCGTTACAAAGTGCCGGGGGGCGAGGCGGTTGCGACCTATTCCGATTACAGCAAGGGCGGAGAGGCGGCACAAGGTTCGCGCGCCGCAGCAGTGCTGCCCGAGGTGAAGGGCGTGCGTCTGGAACGTAACGGTGCGCAGCGCTGGCTGGTTGTCAGCGACAAGGCGGAGAACGTCTGGCCGGTGGTCAAGGCGTTTTGGCAGGAAAATGGCCTGAGCATCGCCAGCGAAGATCAGGCGGCGGGCGTGATGGAGACCGATTGGGCGGAGAATCGTGCAAAAATCCCGCTGAGCGGCGTTCGCAGTGTGATCGGCAAGGTGTTCGATAATCTCTATTCGTCCGGCGAGAAGGATCAGTACCGCACCCGTCTCGAACGCGGCAAGGACGGCGCGAGCACCGAGGTGTACATCACTCATCGCGGCATGGAAGAAGTAGTGGCTGCCGACGGGAATACATCGAAGTGGCAGCCGCGCGCCAACGATCCCGAGATCGAGGCTATCCTGTTGCAGAAACTGTTGGTGCGTTTCGGCGCCAGCGAGGCTGAAGCCGCGAATGCAGTTCCGGCGAATGCTCCGGCGGGAGCGGCCGCATCGGTCGGCGGTGACGGCAAGGCCAATTTGCGGGAAACATTCGACGGCAGCAAGGTCATCGTCGTGAACGATGCATTCGACAGGGCATGGCGTCGCGTTGGTTTGGCGATAGAAGGCGCGGGCCTGGCGGTCGAGGACAAGGATAGAGCCAAGGGTGTTTACTTCCTGCGCCTGTCCAAGGCGGAGAAGGGTTGGATGGATACGCTGATGTTCTGGCAGGACGACGAAGCGGCTGGTCGCCGCTATCGCGTGAACGTCAAGGACGGCGGTGCGTCAAGCGAGGTGACGGTGACCGACCAGGAAGGCGTCAGCGACGATGCGACCGCTGCCTTGATCGAGGCTATCTACAAGAATATCGGGCAGTAACGCGCAGTCCCATGCGTTTTGCCTCTCTGGGCAGCGGCAGCGAGGGCAACGCGCTGCTGGTCGAGGTCGCCGGCACGAGACTGCTGATGGATTGCGGTTTCGGGCTGAACGACAGCATCGCCCGTCTGGCCCGCCTCGGCATCTCTCCCGAACAGCTCGACGGCATCCTCATTACCCATGAACATGGCGACCACAGCAGCGGGGTGGCGCGTCTGGCGCGCAAGTTCGCCCTGCCGGTCTGGCTGACGCACGGCACGCTGCGCAGCCTGTCGGGCAAGCTGTCAGGCGTCGGGCGGATATGCGAAATCGATCCACATCAGTCTTTCGCCATCGGCGACATCGAAATCACTCCTTATCCCGTTCCTCACGACGCCGCCGAGCCGGTGCAGTTCGTCTTCGGCGATGGCGCGCAGCAGTTGGGCGTGCTGACCGATGCCGGCAGCAGCACGCCGCACATCGAGGCGGTGCTGGGCGGCTGCGATGCGCTGGTGCTGGAATGCAACCACGACAGCGACATGCTGATGAACGGGGATTATCCCTGGAGCCTCAAACAGCGCGTCGGCGGGCGTTTCGGGCATCTGAACAACCGCGATGCCGCGGCGATCCTTTCGCGGCTGGACAGGAGCAGGCTGCAGCATCTGGTCGCTGCGCATCTGAGCCGCAGCAACAATACCGAGGCGCTGGCGATTTCCGCACTGAGCGGTGCAATGGGATGCGAGGCGGGGTGGATAACGGTGGCGACGCAGCAGGAAGGATGCGGTTGGCGCGAGATTCGTTGAGATGCAATCGGCGAATGCCGGAAATAAAAAAAGCCGACTTGCGTCGGCTTTTGTCGCCCGTAGGCTAGTTGCTTACTTTGCAGCAGGAGCGGCAGCGTCAGCAGCAGGAGCAGCAGCAGCTTCGGAAGCAGCAGGAGCAGCAACAGCGTCGGAAGCAGCAGCAGGAGCAGCTTCGACAACAGCGGAAGCAGCAGGAGCTTCAACAGCAGGAGCTTCAGCAGCCTTTTCGCCACAAGCGGTCAGAGCCAGAGCCAGCAGAGCAGCAACGAGAGCGGACAATTTCATTTTTATATACCTCGGGAGTCGTTAATTAAATAGAAGGTTCAATGTCTTTTTGCCTCGATTGCGATTGTTCCCGTAATCGAAGGCGGCGCATTCTAGCACTTGCATAGAGGAAATCTAGTGGTTGCGCAACTATTTTTTCAAGTCTGTATTGGCTGTGCTATAACCCCAGACGAGCAGTGGTCAATGCGGAGTGCGAACCCTCCCACATTTCGAGGAATCTCGACCTCAGCGCCCGTGCATTTTCAGGGTCGTTCCGGGCCAGGATGCCGCGCGGGTCGTCGAAGTGAAAGCGGCGTACATAATGCGATTCGTCGGCCACAGAGAAGGGGGCGGTGATGTGCTGCAAGCTCTTCGGCGTCTGGTGGATGGACATGCCGGTGCCAAACTGGCCGAGCAGCGTCATCATGCGCGGGCATCGGGTGGACAGGTAACGCGTGTCGTGGGCCAGCACGAACAAACGATGCGCCGGGCTTTCCAGCAGGAAACGGCGCAGCGTCTCGTAGCGTGCCTCGCCGTTGAAGCCCAGGCCGTCGAAGTCGTTCTCGAACAGGTAGAGGTTGTGTTCGGCCAAGCCGCACAGTGTATCGAGTGCGGCGGTGTAGTCGGCGATGCCGTCTAGGTGGATATGTTGCAGTTCATCGTCGCTCATCGTGCGCTCCTTGCCGCTCAGCGTGGGGTGAGATAGCCGTCCTGATACCACTGGTAAAGCAGTTCGGCGCATTCGTCCGAGATGTCCGTCGCTGCGGGCAATTCGCGGTGGTCTGCCAGTTCGCGCAGCAGCGGGTAGTCGTCCTTGCCGGCTTCGAACTCCTCGCCGTTGATGAATATCCAGCCGGCATGGCACAGCATCTGGCTCTTCAGATCCAGTTCCACCCCTTGTTTTTGCACGGCCTGCCGGAACTTCGCCTCGCTCAGCGGGCGTTGCGGCGAGTCGAAGAAGATGTGCGGCTTGGGTTCGGAGAGGTAGCAGCCGAGGAAGTTTGCGATGTCTTCCTTGTCCCAGCGCACCTGCTTGATCGCCTGTTCCACCTGGCCCAGCATTGCCGAGCCGATTTCCGACGGGTGCTTCTGCGCCTTGAGGTCGGGGTCGGCGTACATGCCGTTCACTTCGATGCGATCCTGTAAATACACCAGGAACTGTTCTGCTAGTTCCTGATACGACGGCGTGCGGAAGCCGATGGAATAGGTCATGCAATCGTCTTCGGCGATGCCGTTGTGTGCGCAATGCGGCGGCAGGTAGAGCATGTCGCCCGCTTCCAGCACCCATTCCTGTTCGACGCTGAAATCCTTGAGGATGCGCAGCGGCGCGCCTTCGATTAGCGTCTGATCTTTCTGCGTCGAAATTTGCCAGCGACGGTGTCCCGCGCCTTGCAGCAGGAACACGTCGTAGGAGTCGAAGTGCGGCCCGACGCCGCCGCCCGCAGGCGCATAGCTGACCATCAGGTCGTCCAGTCGTGCGTGGGGAATGAAGGAGAAGAGTTTCAGCAGTTCGGTGCCTTCCGGCAGGTGATGGTTCACGCCCTGCACCAGCACGGTCCATTTCTTCTTGCCGAAATGGCCGAAATCCTCGGGCTCGAACGGCGAGTGTTGCAGCCCGAATTTGCCGCCGTGCTGCGTGACGAGGCGCGCCTGCACATCTTCCCCGCAGGCGAGGTCTATCAGTTGTTGTGGATCGAGCAGGCCTTCGAAGGAGGGGAGCGCCTTGCGGATCAGCAGCGGCTTCTTCTGCCAGTAGTCGCGCAGGAATTCGGCTACGCTCAGGCCGCCGAGTAGTGTCTGTATGGTTTTCATGCCGGCGATTATAGACGCACAGAATGCCGTTCGGGCAGGGCGTAAAAACTTTTATGGCGTATCGCAAATGTGTTTAAAATGCCCGCAAGGGGGATAGGATCATGCAAGCTGTCCAGCTCGCGGAAGGAATGGAGGCGCCGCATTTCGAGTTGCCGGATGCGGACATGGAAAGCTTCGTGCTCACCTCGCTGAAGGGCAAGCGCAACATCGTGTTGTATTTCTATCCCAGGGACGACACGCCGGGCTGCACGATGGAGGCCAACGAGTTCAGCAATCTCGACGACGATTTTGCGAAACTGGACGCCATCGTGGTGGGCATCAGCCGCGACGATTGCTTGAGCCATGCGACGTTTCGCGACAAGCACGGGCTGTCCGTGTTGCTGCTTTCCGATCCGGAAGCCCGCGTCTGCAAACGTTATGGCGTGATGGTGGAGAAGGAAGCCGACGGGCACAGGAAACAGATGATCCAGCGTTCCACCTTTGTAATAGACAAGCAGGGCAAGCTTCGCCATGTTCTATACGGCGTTCACGCACACGGACATGCGCAGGAAATTTTTAATTTGATAAAGGAAATGAAATGAAGATCGCCAAAGACACCGTTGTATCGCTGCGTTACGAACTTTTCGATGCCGATGGCGAACAGCTGGAGAAGGTCGAAGACCCGGTCAGTTATCTGCATGGCGGCTATGACGGCATCTTCCCGCTGGTCGAAGAAGCGCTGCACGGCAAGAGAGTCGGCGATACCTGCAATGTCACGATGAAGCCGGATGACGCTTTTGGCGAATACGATCACCAGTTGGTGGAAGTCGAAGCGCGCAACGCGTTCCCCAAGGATGTCACGGTCGGCATGCAGTTCGAGGGGGGCCCGGAGAATTCCGACGAGGACGACTTCATGCTCTACACCGTCGTTGATGTGACCGACGATGAAGTCACCGTGGACGGCAATCATCCGCTGGCCGGCAAGACCCTGACTTTCAACTGCATCGTTGTCGGTGTGCGCGCGGCCACCGAAGAGGAGTTGGCGCACGGTCATGTGCATGAGGGCGACGGGGAACATCTGCACTAGTTCTCGCCGCAATCCGAGAGGCCGCCGTCAGAGTGGCCTTTATTCCTGGTAGCTACAGGGCGGGGTGTCCCAGAAAGGTGAGGTTCGAAGTGTCTTTCCGGTTTGTCGTCGTATGAAAAACAGGTATACGCAGGACAAGGTAGCCAGTGCCGAGATATTGAGGCTGCTGCTGCAGAAAATGGCCGCTCATCCGGCCGCGTTCACTCCGTTCGCCTACGCCTTGTGGTATGAGTTCATCACCGGCATCAATCCGCCGCTGAGCAAGGCGGTGAATGCGTTGCTCGACAACAAGCAGCAACTCACCGACGATTTGGTGCATGAGTTGTATGCCAGCCATATCGCCGACGGCAACGTCGAGGCGGAGCAGGCTTTCAAGCAGAACATGCAAAAGGTGCTGGAGAATCTGGCGCGATTCACCGAAGCGACCGGCGACGAGGCCGGGAAGTTCAACGCGGGCTTGCAGAAGCATGGCGAGCGTTTGTCCCGCGGGCTGGATGCCGACTCCCTGCAGGGACTGGTCGGCGAGATTGCCCAGGAGACGGCGGTCATGCGCTCTTCGGTCGATTCGTTGCAGGACAAGCTGCAGGAAAGCAAAAGCGAGGTAGAGCGGCTGCAACAGGAGCTGATGAGTGCGCGCAGCGAGGCCTTGCTGGACCCGCTGACCGGGGTGTTCAACCGGCGCGGTTTCGAGGCGCAGATGCGCAACCTGGCCGCCAATCCGGAGATGCAGGGCAAGCAGGTCAGCTTCCTGATGCTGGACATCGATTTCTTCAAGAAGATCAACGACACCTACGGACACCTGTTCGGCGACAAGGTCATTCGCGTCATTGCCGAGGTGCTGAAGGCTCAGGTCAAGGGGCAGGATTCGGTCGCGCGGCTGGGCGGCGAGGAATTCGCCGTGATCTTGCCCGACACGCCGCTGCAGGGCGCCAAGGTGGTTGCCGAGCATATCCGTCAGTTGATCGAACGGGGCAAGATACGCCGCATGGACAAGGACGAGAGTGTCGGCGGCATCACCGTCTCGATTGGTATCGCAGGCTGCGATATCGGCGCCGACTGGCTGGCGACACTGGGCCAGTCCGACGAGGCGCTCTATGTTTCCAAGCAGGGCGGGCGCAACCGTTCCACGATTTATACGCCGCCGCAGGACTGACGCGTCATATCTCCAGTCTGGCGGACAGCCATTTCGCGACCTGTTCGCCACCCGATGGAACCGGTGTCGGCGACCGTGCCATTTCCCTTAACCGCTCCATTTCGGTTGCGATGTTTCCATCTTCCAGAGTCTGCCGCGAGATATTGCGGCATCGTCCATGGTTTTGCAGCCATTCGACCAGCGCCGGAGATTCCGGCCAGTCCGGGCGGTCTGCATAAAGCACGGGCACACCGCTGCAGGAGGCTTCGACGAAGCTGCCGTAGCCCGGTTTGCACAGCAATACGTCGCAACTCGCCAGCAGGTCGCCGAAGCCCATGGTCAGCGATTCCAGTTCGATCGAATCCGGATGGCGCACCTGCCAGCTCGCCTGCACCAGATAACGCACGCCCTCTATGCGCGGCCAGCGTTCCATTGGCAGGCGGCTATCGATGCCGCCCATGCTGACCAGCACCAGTTTTTCTTCTCCGGATAAGCGCAGCAAACGGTTCAGTTCGTCGCGGCGGTTCGCGCCGATGTCGGCGATGGGGGAAGCCGGGACGAGGTTGGGCAGATAGCCCATCGTCATGCCCGGCGTCGCTCGCAGAAAGGCATCTGCATGCGCATAGCATCCGCGTATCTGCGCGGCGATATCGTCGTCGCCGCAGTAATGGCGGTAGATGTCGTGCCAGTTCAGCGAGCACAGCGCCGCATTCGGGATGCCGGCACGCTGCGCGCCCGCCAGCGGCAGGTAGCCGACGTTGGAAAGCACCATGTCCGTACCGAGATCGCGCAGCAGTCCGGCTTCGTCTTCGACGCGCGCCTGCCAGTCCGCGTGAAAAGCGCGATAGGCCGCGCGACTGTCCTCGACGCGCACATCCAGCGCCGAGGACATCAGCATGCCGATGTCGCCGTGGCTTTGATGATGCTCGAACGGCGCGTGGATGCGCGAACGCAGATGGGATGCCGGCACAGCCGAACGCACCGTGATGCGCAACTGCGGCATCAAGCTATGCAGTTCGTTCAGGACAGGTGCGGTCTGTGCGACATGGCCGTAGCCGTGGCCGGAGATCGAGACGACGAGATGGGGCATGTTGCGATAAGGCGTTGCTTGTTCGGGCCGGGATTATCCCATGGGCGGGACGAGCGTCAGGGGGAACTCGGCATGCCGACGCCGCGCCGTGCCGCCATGCATGCGCCGATCTGCCGCAACTGCTCCGGCGTCAGCAGGCGATTCGCCAGCGGCAATAGCTCGGAATTCTCCACCGCGATGTGTCCGGTATAGCCGTTGATGAATCTTTCCGCGAGCCTGTCGTCCAGACGCGCATTCGCGCCTTCGGCCAGTTGCAATAGCGCCGGGCGCAACTCGTCCCATGCGGCAAGCATCACGACATGCTCTTGCAGCAGGCGATGCAGCAGCGCATTGAGCTGTTCCGGATCGTCGCCGGCGCTTGTCCGCAACGCGGGGAACAGGTTCTCTTCCTCGTCCCGGTGATGGAACTGTCCCGCAGTATCGAAGTAGCGCAGGATGCCGTATGCGGCCTGCCGCACTTGCTCGTCGCAGCCGTGAGTCCTCAGGTGTGCCGAGAGTTTCTGCAGCGTGTCGCACTGGCGCAATATCTTGCCGTGGCAGGCAAGTAGCATCTCCAGCGGATGATCGAAGGTCGGGGCACTGGATTCGAGTCCAAGCATTATTTTTCCTCCATCATAAGAATGGCAGCGGGTCGTGGCGCAGCGCGACCAGCGCAATGTAGCCGAATATCGCCTGTGCCGCGAGCCAGGCAGATACTCTCATGGTTTTGCTCCTGCCGTATTTCAGCGCGACAAAACCGAGCGCGATATACAGCAGCAAGGCAGTGACTTTTGCGGTCAGCCAGCTATCGACGAAGGGATATTGTCCTATGGTCCAAGCCAGCGCGACGGCGCTGCCCAGCAGCACGGTGTCCACCATGTGCGGCACTATCTTCACCCAGCGCTGCCGCATTATGGCGGAGTCGCGCAGCATCCAGATTCCGCGCAGCAGGAACAGCGTATAGCTGGCTGCGGCGCAGGAGATATGCAGGTGTTTGAGCAGGGCGTAGCTCACGTCGTTTTTGTCCATTCGTTCACGGTTGCGCCAAGATAACATAAAACATGTATTATTCGCGCATCATTAAATCGGTGCGGGTGAAGATGGCTGCGAAGACGATATTGAAGCTGCTGGGTGTGGCGCCGGATGCCACGGGGCATAGCGAGAAGCTTATCGCTGCAACGGGCGCGCTGGTCGCGATCGCGGCGACGATGGCGACCAGTCTGCAGTTCGTCGGCGCGCAGGGCGCGGCATTGCTGGTGGCCTCGATGGGCGCATCGGCAGTCCTGCTGTTCGCGGTGCCGCACGGTGCCTTGTCCCAACCCTGGGCGCTGGTCGGTGGACATCTGGTGTCGGCGCTGATCGGCGTCAGCTGCGCCATGCTCGTATCCGATCCCTTCGTTGCCGGGCCGCTGGCCGTCGCGCTGGCGATCTACGCGATGCATCACCTGCGCTGCATCCACCCGCCCGGCGGTGCGACCACGTTGGCGGCCGTGGTCGGCGGTGCCGAGGTGCATGCGCTGGGCTACCAGTTCGTGCTGACGCCTGTGCTGCTGAATGTCGCCATCATGCTGCTGGTTGCCGTGGCGGTGAACTACCCCTTCCCGTGGCGGCGCTACCCGGCAGGCCTCAAGCCGGCATCGCCGCGTCTGGCAGCGCCGGCGAAATTGAATCATGCCAATTTTTCCTATGCCTTGCGCGAGATCGGCTCCTATCTGGACGTCACCGAAGATGATTTGGCCAAGGTGTACCGGCTGGCATGCAAGCATGCGACGCGAATCTCGGACGACGAAGAAACGCTCGCGCCTGGCAATTACTACAGCAACGGCGAGTTCGGCGATCGACTTTCGGTGCGCAAAGTAATCGAAATCGATGGCGATACGGTGAGCTTCATGTTTTCCGCCGGCGTAGGCGAGGGCGACGAGGGAACGGCGAGCCGCGCGGAGTTCATGTCCTGGCAGCGCTACGAAGTGATCCCGGCGGATGGCGCGTGGCATCGCATCATGCGGCTTTGAGTCGAATACGATGATTGAAATGGAATCATGAAGACACATCGAGAAAACGTAGCGAGCACCTTGAGTGCAAGGCGCACGGAACGCAGAAACCGGAATGTACTTAAAGTACATGAGGATTTCGAGTACCGCGCAACGCAGCAATCGAGGTGCGCAGTAGTTTTATCGGGGTGTCTATGAAACTCACACAGTATTCCGACCTCGGCCTGCGGCTGACGATGTATCTGGCGCTGCGCCAAGGCGAGCCGGTGACGATAGGCGAGGCAAGCGAGCGGCTGTCGGTGTCGAAGAATCATCTGGTCAAGGTATCGCATCAACTGACATGTGCTGGCCTGATCGAGAGCATACGCGGCCGCAACGGCGGCGTGCGGCTGGCGATGACGCCGGAACAGCTCACGGTCGAGCAGGTGTTGCGCGCAACCGAAGACAACTTCGATCTGGTCGAATGCCTGGGCGGCGCGAACACCTGCGTGATCGCAGGGGCCTGCAAACTGGCGGCGGCGCTGGAAGATGCGCGCGAAGCGTTCTTCGCGTCGTTGCGTCAGGTCAGCATGGCCGACCTGGTCAAGAACGGCCGGGCGCTGGAGCGCTCTCTGCTGCCGCAGGAGGCTGTCGCACGCATAGCAGTCAAACGCGCTCCGAAACGAGGTCGCCCGTAGGGGCAATTCATTGCGCCCAGGCGTTCGCTCGCGCAATGAGGCAATAGTTTTTCAACCAACCGAAGGAACACATCATGGAACACAACTGCGCCAACAGCTTTACCCAGGACATGCGCTATCCGTTCGACGCACGCGCCGTCGCCAAACGCTTTCGCCATGCCGCGATCTTCGGCGCGCTGGACTCGCTGAATCCGGGTGAAACGATGGCGTTCGTCAACGATCACGATCCGTTGCCGCTGCTCGCGCAACTGCAACAACGCTACGGCGCGGGGATAGAGATCAAGTACGTCGCCCGCGAACCGGGCAACATCGCCATCGACTTCACTCGCCGCCAGTAATCGCCGCATGAGTCATCCGTTCTGGCAAGTCGGCTTCCGGCCGTTTTTCGCGCTGGCGATGCTGTCCGGGTTGAGCCTGCCGGCATTGTGGGCGCTGCTATTTGCCGGCGCGGTTGCAGCGCCCGAGACCACGTTCACGACGGTGCAGTGGCATGCCCACGAGATGTTCTTCGGCTTCGGCTGGGCGGTGCTGGGCGGCTTCCTGCTGACCGCGACCAAGAACTGGGTCAATGTGCGCGGCTATCACGGGCAGGCGCTGATGTTCCTCGCGTCCGCCTGGCTGTTCGAGCGCATCGGCATGTGGTTTGAAGGCAGCTGGCCGCATGCGCTGTTCCTGCTGTCGAATAACCTGTTCCTCGGTTCCATCGTCGCGATGCTGGTCTGGACGCTGGTGAAGAACCGCGCGACCGATGCCTACCGCGACAACTATCTGTTCCTGCTGGTCTTGCCGACCTTCCTGATCGCGAAGCAGCTGATGCTGAGCGCCGACTATTACCTGCTCGGCTGGAGCATCGCGCTGGGCCTGTTCCGCATGGCCTTCCTGGTGATGCTGGAGCGCACGCTGGTGCAGTTCATGAAGGGCGCGTTCCAGGTCGGCATCCTGCAGCATCCGCTACTGGACAAGGCCATCAAGCTGCTCGGCTTGCTGCTGGTATTCGCGGGACTGCTGCCGCCTGTACTGGCCGCGTATGCCGGGCTGGTGCTGGCTTTGCTGTTGGCGGTGCGCTTCGCGTACTGGAAGCCGCAGCTGGCGCTGACGCGGCTGGACATCGGCATCATGTATCTGGGTTATCTGGCTATCGTCGCGCAACTGCTGGTCGAGTTTTTCCGGCTGGCCATGACTATGCCGGAGCTCGTCTCGTTGTCGATACATGTGTTCACCTTCGGCGCGATGGGATTGATCGTCCCGGCGATGCTGATCCGCATCTCGCAGGGACATACCGGCAGGAAGGTGGTATTCGATAAAATCGACAAGCTCGCGCTGAGGATCATGATGCTGGCCTTCGTGCTGCGCATCGTCGCACCGCTGTTCCATCCGGCAAGCTACATGCTGTGGATCGCATCGGCAGCGGTCTGCTGGTTCGCCGCTTTTGCGCTGCTCGCTACACGTTACATTCCGCTGTTGTTGCGGCCGCGCGTCGACGGAAAACCGCATTAGCTATACCGTTTGCCGTAGCGTGCGCTCTGCTAGAATGGCCGCATCGCCATACGCAAAGCCGATGCTTTTCCATACATGACTGTTATCGCCGTATTCAACCAGAAGGGTGGTGTAGGCAAGACTACCACGGCGGTCAATCTCGCCGCTGCTTTGGCGCGTCGCGGACACCGGACCACGGGTATCGACCTCGATCCCCAGGCGCAGTTCGGTTCCACTGTGGGCATCACCGCAGCATCCGGCGACGACAGCCTGTACGGTCTGTTCCAGCGCAGTCGTCCGTTGCGCGAAATGATCCAGATGACGGCTAGCGGCATCGGCATCATTCCCTCTCATGTGGAGATGTCCAAGGTGGACGCGTTGTACGGCAAGGGCTACAACGCGATCAATAAACTGAATCTGGGGCTGAAAGCCGAAAATGCGGAGGGCGAGGTTCACCACTGGGTGCTCGATTGCAGTCCGGTGGTCGGCGTGCTTTCGCTGAATGCGATCTTCGCCTGCGACGGCATCATCGTTCCGATGTCGGCGGATTATCTGTCGATCAAGGGGGCGATTCAGATCCAGAAGACCCTCAAGGCGCTCGAACTGGTGCTGAAGCGCCGCGTCAACCGCCGCTATTTGCTGACGCGCTACGACTCGCGTCGGCGTTTGTCGCGCAACGTCCTGCTGATGGCGGAAAAGGAATTCGGCACAGATGTCTGCCGCACGCTGATTGCGGAGAACGTGAGTCTCGCGGAAAGCCCTTTGATGAACAAGACGATCTTCGAGCATGCGCCCAGCAGCCGCGGCGCGAAGGACTACGATGCGCTGATGAACGAACTGATCGCGGACGGGTTCATCTAATCCAAAGAAACGATGATCGGGTACTGGAAAACGTAGCGAGGACGGTTGGCTGTAAGGCGCACGGAGCTTTGCATGGCCAATCGACTAAGCTGGCCAAAAACGCCAGCCAAGTCGCTGGTCAGCACAGAAACTGGAATGTATTTTAGTCTGCCGTTACACGGCCCCGGATTTCGAACACCGCGCAACGCAGCAGGCGACCGCCGCATAACCAGTGACTTGGCCGTTGTCTTTTGACGGCCTAGTCAAATGCCTAGTTGTTTCATCAGTAGTTTTACAGTGCCCGATCAACTGTGTTTGACGATCAGCGTCAGGACATCCTCGATATCCGCGGATTGGGGCAACTCCTTCTCGACGACGATAGTCTGGCTGTGGACGATTTCGCAATTGAGGTACATCTGGCGCAGCTTGCGTTCGGCATCGGCTTGATCCTTGCCGAATATCCGGATGTTTTCGACCAGATGGCCGTTCCGTGTCTTTACCGTGAAGTCGTATTTCTGCATGGTCGAATAAGAAGATATGTGAGCTATCTGACGTTCAGAGTAGATGCATAGCAGGCGATGCGTCAAGCAGAGAAATATTGGGCAGAGAGATACTGGGTGCACCGGATTTCTCGCGCCGGGTCGCTCTGCTAGAATGCCGCGACTGTTGAGCATTGGAGAATGACATGACCTACGTGGTTGCCGAGAACTGTATCAAGTGCAAGTACACCGACTGCGTGGACGTGTGCCCGGTGGACTGCTTCCGCGAGGGGCCGAACTTTCTGGTGATCGATCCGGACGAGTGCATAGACTGCACCTTGTGCGTCGCCGAATGCCCGGCCGAGGCGATCTACGCCGAGGACGACCTGCCGCAGGCCCAACATCATTTCATCGAACTGAACGCCGAACTGGCGAAGCTGTGGAAACCCATCGTCGAGAAGAAACCGGCGCCGCCCGACGCCGACCAGTGGCGCGGCGTGCCGGACAAGCTGCGTCTGCTGGAACGTTAAACCTAGACACCTCGGTTGACCGCGCCCAAAGGTACGCAAGCCAATGAACGGTAATTTCAGAATTGTTCCATACCCGCTCACCCGATTGGTGAGGCGCTACGAGGCGTATTGCACGTCCCTCGCAGTGCATGGCGGCATTGCTTCTCCTCGGAATGGGATAACCATTCCTCGTCGGCGCGCCTTGCCCTGCGCCGCGATGAACGCACACTACACCTCGTCCAACCGAGGAATCTAGGTTGCTCCCCTCCTTTTTTCATCATGTAGCGCAGCGCATCCTGCATGTGCAGGGTGACCGCGACCTGCGCGCGGCGACCGTGTTGTTGCCGAACTATCATGTCGCGCAGCCGTTGGCACAGGCATTCGGCGAGGCCGCGGGTACTACCGTGCTACTGCCGCGCATGCTCACGCTCACCGACTGGGCGCAGACCGTCCGGCTCGATACCCCGATACAACCCGACACCCGGCGCATCGCGTCGTTGTACCAAGCGCTGCGCGAGCGCGACTGGTTCGGCGACGCCGACCTGTGGAGCCTGTCGCGTGAACTGATGGGGCTGATGGATGAGCTGACGCGCCACCATGTCGTGCTGCCCGAATCCGAAGCCGACTTTGCCGCACAACTGACCGAGGCCTATCGCGCGCGCAGCGGACAGGCGTTACAGTTCGAGGCGCGCGTGGTGCATGAGCTGTGGTACGCGATGACCTCCGGTTCTGAGCTGGATAACGAACGCGCCTGGCAGCAGCGACTGGCGCGGCTGGTCGAAGCTGTCGATGGCCCGCTGTATGTGTTGCAGACCTGCAATCTTGCTGCGCCCGAACGACATTTTTTGCAGGCCTGTCGCGAGCGCGTGCCGGTCGAGGTATTCGACCTGCGCGAGATGGTCGCCGAGTCTTGCGAATGCGCATTGCTGTCGCGCGCGTTGCAGCGCGACGCGAACAGCGCCGACCTGCGCAGCGATGCATCGTTACTGGAACGGCAGCCGGAAGCGTGGCTGAGCAGCCGCTTGCAACTGTTCGGCGCGCACGGCCTTGAGCAGGAGGCGCAGGCCGCCGACGTGCAAATCCGCCGCTGGCTGCTCGAAGGCAAGCAATCCATCGCGGTCGTCGTGCAGGACCGGCTGGTCGCGCGGCGCGCGCGCGCGCTGCTGGAGCGCGCGCAGGTGCAGGTGCGCGACGAGACCGGCTGGACGATGGCGACGCTGTCGGTCAGCACCGCGCTGATGCGCTGGCTGGAAGCGGTGCAGGGCGATTTCTATTATCAGGACGTGCTCGATCTGCTGAAGTCTCCGTTCCTGTTCGCCGACGCGCCGCCCGCAGAACGCAAGCAGGCCGCCTACCTGTTCGAGCAACTGGTGCGCAAGCACGGCGCGGTCGCGCAACTGGAGAGCTATATCGAACTGGCCGAGCGCGAGCAGCGCGAACTGGTGCAGCCGCTGGTGCGCCTGCGCCAAGCGATGCAGGCGCTGCCGAAAAAGAGCGTGCCGTTGGCCGAATGGCTGCATGCATTGAGCGACAGTTTGCAGATACTCGGCGTGTCGCAAGGCTGGGCGCAGGATGCGGCGGGACAGCAACTGCTGGGTTCGCTCGGACAATGGGAAGATGAGCTCGGCGACGACAATACGCGCTGCAACTTCGCCGAATGGCGGCGCTGGCTGGCGCAGCAGCTCGACCTGAACACCTTCCGCGACCTCGGCGTGGAAAGCCCGGTGCTGTTCACCCATCTCGCCGCGACGCGCTGGCGCAGTTTCGACGCGGTGCTGCTGCTCGGCAGCGACGCGGCGCATCTGCCCGCGCCGGCGAACGCAGGGCAATGGTTCAACGACACGGTGCGCGCCTCGCTCGGCCTGCCGCTCGCGAGCGCGCAGCAGGCGCAGGTGCGCGACGACCTGTTGGCGTTGCTGGCGCTCAATGAGACCGTGCTGGCGAGTTGGCAGGCGAGCAAAAACGGCGAACCCAATCTGCTCAGCCCGCATCTGGAGATGCTGCGCGCCTTGCATCTGCTGGCGTATCGAGACGACCTGGCCGCCGATGAACTGGGCGATCTGCTCGCGCAAGCCAAGGTGCAAGGCGAGGCGTTCGCGCTGCCGCCTGCGGGCGAAATGCCGCGACCTGCGGTGCTGCCGGAACTGGTTCCGCAGCGTGTCTCGCCGTCCGGCTACAACAGCCTGGTCGCCTGCCCGTACCAGTTTTACGCGCGCCACATGCTGCGCCTGAACGAACTCGACGAGGTGCGCGAAGAGCTCGATAAGCGCGACTACGGCACCTGGGTGCATGCGGCGTTGCAGCGTTTTCACGACGAATTCAAATCGCTGCTGGAGCATGAGCGCGACGTTGCCGAAGCAGCGCTGCGCCGCATCAGCGCGGAGGTATTCGCCGGAGCGCTGGCGCATGACTATCTGGCGCAGGCCTGGCTGCTGCGCTGGCAGGCGCAGATACCTGCCTATATCGACTGGCAGTTAGCCAACGAGCGTGCAGGCTGGCGCTATTCCGGGGCTGAAACGGAATTCGAGATCGGCGTGATGGAGAATCTGACATTGCGCGGACGCATCGACCGTATCGACTACCAGAGCGAGGACATGGAAGTGCTGCGCGTGCTGGATTACAAGACGCAGGCGGTCGCACCGTTGCGCAACAAACTGAAAGAGCCCGGCGAAGATGTGCAACTGGCCTGTTATGCATTCGACCTCCACGCGAGCGAAGCCGCCTTCGTCGCGCTGGACGGCGGCAAGGTCGATGCGGTGACGCCGCCGCAAGACATCGCCGAACTGGCGCGACTGAACATCGAGCGGCTGAAGAGCGTGTTCGAACGCATGCATCAGGGGGTGGCGCTGCCCGCACACGGCGCGGAATCGGTGTGCGGCTATTGCGAAATGCGCGGCCTGTGCCGCCATGGACAGTGGGAGGAGGCGCATGGATAACCGCGCCGCGCTCGACCCCAAGAATAGTGTCGTCGTCGAGGCCTGCGCCGGCAGCGGCAAGACCTGGCTGCTGGTGTCGCGCGTCGTGCGCCTGTTGCTGGCCGGCGTGCCGCCCGGCGAGATACTGGCGATCACTTTCACGCGCAAGGCCGCGCAGGAGATGCAGGCGCGGCTGCGCGATTGGCTGTACGAGTTGGCCTCCGAGGACGACGACCATGTGCGCGGATTCCTGCGCCATCGCGAAGTGGACGAGGCCGACATCGAGCGCCTGCTGCCGCGCGCGCGCAGCCTGTACCAACAGTTTTTGCTGGCGCAGCCCAACATCACCATCAGCACCTTCCACGGCTGGTTCATGCAGGTGTTGCAGCGCGCGCCGCTGAACGCCGGTATGGCCGGCGGCGTGCAACTGGTGGAGCAGACTTCCGCATTGCGCGACGAGGCCTGGAAGACGATGCTCGACAAGCTGCACAGCCATCCCGATTCGCCGGAGGCGCAGAGCATGCTGGCGCTGTTCGCCGAGCTGGGGCTCTCCAGTACCGAGCAGCTGCTGTTCAACTTTCTCGCCAAGCGCAGCGAGTGGTGGGCCTACAGCACGGGGCAAGGCGATCCGCTGGCGTTCGCGCTGGACAGCCTGCGCGCCGAGCTCGGCGTGGACATGGCGTTCGACCCGGTCGAGGACTGGGGCATGTGCGGCAACAACGAAGAGAGCTTCTTCGCGTTTGCTCGCCAGCTCGCGGCCAGCGGCACCGAGACGCAGCAGAAGAACGCCTCCGAGCTGGAACGCGCGTGGACCGACTCGGAACCTGAGGTGCGATTCGATGCGGTGTCGCCGCTGCTGTACACCAAGGCGGGCGAGCCGCGCAGCCTGAAGCCGACCAAGAAGCAGCAGGCGGAGGCGTTTCTACTGACGCGCGAGTCGCTGTTTGCCAGCTTGCAGGAGGCGCGCGACACGCTGGCCGAGCAGCAGGCCTACCGCATGAACGAGCACGCGTTGCGCTGCGGCGTCGCGTTGCTGGACAGCTATCAGGCGCTGAAGCAGCGCCAGCAGATGCTGGACTTCGGCGATCTGGAATGGCGCGTATGCCAGTTGCTGAACGACAGCGACCACGCCGAATACCTGCAATACAAGCTCGACAGCCGTTACAGCCATGTGCTGCTGGACGAGTTTCAGGACACCAACCCGCTGCAATGGCAGATATTGCAGTCATGGTTCGCCGCCGCCGACGCGGTGGACTCGCGCCCGACGGTGTTCGTCGTCGGCGACCCGAAGCAGTCGATCTACCGTTTTCGCCGCGCCGACGCGCGGCTGTTCGGCGTCGTGCGCGAGTTTTTGCAACAGCATTACGGCGCGCACCACCTGACGCAGAACATGACGCGTCGCAACGCGCCTGCGGTGCTGGACGCGGTCAACGGTGTGTTCGACGGATTGCCGGAATACGAGGGGTTCGAACGGCACGGCGCGCATCAGGTTGAGCTGCCGGGCTATGTCGAAGTGCTGCCGCTGTGCGCGATGCCGGAGTCCGAAAAAGAAGCCGAGGGCGGCGCGCTGACGTTGCGCGACCCGCTGACCGAGCCGCGCGACGAGCGCGAAGAAAGCGCGCGCGAACTGGAGGCGCAGCAGTTCGCCGCGAAGGTCAGAGAGATCGTCGGCAACTGGCAGGTCAACGACGAAGGCGAGATACGCCCTGCGCAATACGCAGACATCATGGTGCTGGTGCGCCGTCGCACCCATTTGAAGATTTACGAACACGCACTGCGTCAGCGCGGCATCCCCTGCCTCACCTCGCGCCGCGGCGGCCTGCTGGAGACGCTGGAGGCGTCCGACATCCAGGCGCTGCTGACCTTTCTGATCACGCCGTTTGCCGATCTGCAACTCGCGCATGCGCTGCGCACGCCGATGTTCTCCTGTAGCGACGAGGATTTGATGGCGCTGGCGAAAATCCCCCCCGCCCCCCCTTTGGCAAAGGGGGGAGAACAAGCGGCAGTGGAAGGCTCATCGCTTCCCCCCTTGGTAAAAGGGGGGGCAGGGGGGATTCGCAGTTGGTGGTTGCGCCTGCAACAGCTTGTA
This sequence comes from Gallionellales bacterium GWA2_60_142, assembly GCA_001801085.1. Classification (GTDB taxonomy): domain Bacteria; phylum Pseudomonadota; class Gammaproteobacteria; order Burkholderiales; family Gallionellaceae; genus Gallionella. The sequence goes on from MGWR01000021.1 coordinate 57,360, forward strand.
ACCAGCGGCGAGGCTACCTCTCATCTGCAACGCGCCCATCGTTTGCTGCAAGGCTGGTTGAGGCTCGCCGACAAGCTGCCGGTGCACGACCTGCTCGACCGCATCTATTTCGAGGGCGACGTGCAGAGCCGTTATGCCGCAGCCGTGCCGGAGGCGATGCGCGCGACCGTGCTGGCGAACTTGCAGGCCTTCATCGAGATCGCGCTGAACGTCGATGCCGGGCGCTATCCCAGTCTGCCCGGATTCCTGCGCGAACTGGCCGAGTTGCGCCGTGCGGACGACAGCGAGTCGCCCGACGAGGGAAAAGTCGCGCATGCCGGCAACGCGCTGCGCATCTACACGGTGCACGAGTCCAAGGGGCTGGAAGCGCCCATCGTCTGGTTGCTGGACACGAACGCCAAGCCGCCCGTGGACAAGGGCTACGACGTGCTGCTGGACTGGCCGACCGCGAGCGCGCGTCCCGCGCATTTCTCGCTGTACGGCGACAAAGCCAGCCGCGGCCCGACGCGCGAGCGCTACTTCGAACAGGAGGCGCAACTCGCCCAACGCGAAGACCTGAACTTGCTGTATGTCGCGATGACGCGCGCGAAGCAGGCGCTGCTGGTCAGTGGCAACGGCGAGCGCATCGAAGGCATGTGGTACGACCGCATCACGAATGCGCAACCGCAAGCGGGCGAGAATCCGCTGCTGGCGGTATCCGCGGCTCCTGTACGTCATGCTGCAATCGGAGCCGCTGCAGCGGTCGATATCCGTCTGACGCAGCCGCTGCCGACCGGATCGCGCAAGGCCGCGACTAGTGCGCAGCAGCAGCGTGGCATCTGGCTGCATGCATTGCTACAGCATCTGCTGCCGCCCGCCGAGGCTGCGGTCGAGGCCGAACTGTGCCAGCGCTGCGGAATTCCCGAGGCTGAATTCGACGCGCTGCTGGAACAGGCGCAAAGCCTGCTTGCGCAGCCGCATCTGCAGTGTTATTTCGATCCGCTGCATTACCGCATCGCCTGCAATGAGATGCCCTACGTAGACGCGCAAGGCGAACTCAAGCGCATCGACCGACTGGTCGAGTTCGACAGCGAGGTGTGGGTACTGGACTACAAGCTGGGCGACAGCGGCGATGTGGTGCGACATCGAGCGCAGATGCAGGGATACCGCGACGCGATGCGAACGGTGTATGCGGGCAGGCCGGTGCGCTGCGCGCTGGTGTTCGCGGATGGAACATTGCAGGAGATGGAGTAAGTATGAAACTGAGACTAGTCGCGATGCTGGCTCGTCTTCGAGTTCCTTAAGGCGCGCCATCAGGGATGCGTCCATGCCGCCAAGTTTGCTGCGCCATTTGTAAACGTGGCGGAACTGATGCCGTGTTCCCGGCAGAGCTCGGGAACCGGGCTGCCGGCCTCCGCTTGCTTGAGTACGGCAATGATCTGGCTGTCTGAAAATCGTGATGTCTTCATGTAAAACTCCTCGCTTCCTAATTGAGAAAATTCTACTTTTAACTGCGGCTAATTTCAGGGGGGATTACCGTTTCACCTCGCTGAGTGAAGTTGCGCGCAATCTGGAGGAATATCTCAGCGAATTCGCACAATCCAAAACAGCGCCTAACGAAGAGCAACATCAGCGAATCCAGGAAAAGTTGAACGAACTTTTTCAAGTGGATATACGCAGGGAAGATATAAGGCGGCTTGGGGGCGAAGATTGAGACCGAACGGTAATGCCACGCGCTTTTCCTCTTTATGGCAGAAACAAAAAAGGCCGACGGTTAAGTCGGCCTTTTGTACTGCAACGAACTATAAAATTTACAGCAACGGCACGATCATCAGTGCGACGATGTTGATGATCTTGATCAGCGGGTTCACCGCCGGGCCGGCGGTGTCCTTGTAGGGATCGCCCACGGTGTCGCCTGTCACGGCGGCCTTGTGCGCTTCCGAGCCCTTGCCGCCGTAGTTGCCTTCCTCGATGTACTTCTTCGCGTTGTCCCATGCGCCGCCGCCGGTGGTCATCGAGATCGCGACGAAGATGCCGGTGATGATCGTGCCGACCAGCACGCCGCCCAGCGCCTGAGCGCCCAGCGTCAGGCCGACGATCACCGGCACGGCGACCGGCAGCAGCGAGGGTACGATCATTTCGCGGATCGCGGCCTTGGTCAGCATGTCGACGCAGGTGCCGTATTCCGGTTTGGCTGTGCCTTCCATGATGCCGGGGATTTCCTTGAACTGGCGGCGCACTTCGACGACCACCGAGCCCGCTGCGCGGCCGACCGCTTCCATGCCCATCGCGGCGAACAGGTAGGGCACCATGCCACCGATGAACAGGCCGATGATGACCATGTGGTTGGACAGGTCGAAGGTCAGCGCCGGGCCGCCGTGTGCACTGAGCGCATGCGTGTAATCGGCGAACAGCACCAGTGCCGCCAAGCCGGCGGAGCCGATCGCATAGCCCTTGGTCACCGCCTTGGTGGTGTTGCCGACCGCGTCGAGAGGGTCGGTGATGTTGCGGATGCTCTCGTCCAGACCGGCCATTTCGGCGATGCCGCCGGCGTTGTCGGTGATCGGGCCGTAGGCGTCGAGTGCCACGATGATGCCGGCCATTGACAGCATCGAGGTCGCGGCGATGGCGATGCCGTACAGGCCGCCCAGTTCGAATGCGCCCCAGATCGACAGACACACCGCCAGCACCGGCGCGGCGGTGGACTTCATCGACACGCCCAGGCCCGCGATGACGTTGGTGCCGTGGCCGGTGGTGGAGGCCTGCGCGATGTGGCGCACCGGGCTGAATTCGGTGGCGGTGTAATACTCGGTGATCCAAACCATCGCCGCGGTCAGCGCGAGGCCGATCAGCGAGGCCAGATACAGGTTCATCGACGAGACCAGCATGCCGTCTATCATCACGCCGTCGCCGAGTATCCAGGTGGTCACCGGGTAGAACGCGACGATAGCCAGCACGCCGGAGACGATCAGGCCGCGATACAGCGCGTTCATGATCTTGCCGCCTTCGCGCGCCTTGACGAAGAAGGTGCCGATGATGGAGGCGATGATGGACACGCCGCCCAGCACCAGCGGATAGATCACCGCCTCGGGCGAACCGGTGATGAGCAGACCGCCCAGCACCATGGTCGCGATGATGGTCACCGCGTAGGTCTCGAACAGGTCGGCCGCCATGCCTGCGCAGTCGCCGACGTTGTCGCCCACGTTGTCCGCGATCACCGCTGGGTTGCGCGGGTCGTCCTCGGGAATGCCGGCTTCGACCTTGCCGACCAGATCGGCGCCGACGTCTGCGCCCTTGGTGAAGATGCCGCCGCCGAGACGGGCGAAGATGGAGATCAGCGAACCGCCGAAGGCCAGGCCGACTAGCGCATGTGTGGCTTCAGCGGTGGTGGTGCCGACCATCAGCGAGAGGAAGGCGTAATAGCCGGCCACGCCCAGCAGGCCTAGGCCGACTACCAGCATGCCGGTAATCGCGCCGCCCTTGAACGCGACATTCAGCGCGGCATTGAGTCCGTTGCTGGCAGCCTGCGCGGTGCGAATGTTGGCACGCACCGAGACGTTCATGCCGATATAGCCGGTCAGTCCGGATAGTACTGCACCGAGTATGAAACCGAGCGCCGTTTGCCAGCCCAGCGCCAGCAGGATGGCGACCAGCAGGATCGCGCCGACGATGGCGATGGTGGTGTACTGCCGGTTCAGGTAGGCCTGCGCACCTTCCTGCACGGCGGCGGCGATCTCCCGCATTCGGTCGTTGCCGGTCGGCAGCGCGAGTATCCATTTGATTGAGAATGCGCCATAGAGTATGGCGACGATGGCGCAGAACAGTGCAAATCCGAGACCAGCTGACATGTTTCCCTCCATTAGGTTGATACCGACAGGACTTTCGTATCATGGTGATCGGGATATCCCGACCATAATTTCATGATAGCAATCATGCCGTGATTCGTCGCGGGGAATTTTGCCGGCGGAGACTAGGATTTTTCCGAGAGGTGCGATGCGCTATTCCCTTGCATGTCGTTTCGCGAGCCGTGGTTTCGGATGGAATGCGGTGGTTATGACAGGCTGGTTTATGCGATGATGCAGATGCCTTTTTATTCGTTTGGAGTGGCGTTGGAAAATCCGGATATCTGCCGTGTGTTGCTGGTCGAGGACGATCCTGGCGATGCCAATCTGGTGCGCCAGATGCTGCGGCTCGGCGGCGAGGGCCGCTTTGCGGTGACCTGGGCGGTTACGCTGGCCGATACCAGTCAGCAGCTGCACGCAGCGGAATTCGATGTCGTACTGCTCGACCTGTCGCTGCCGGATTCGTCCGGGCTGGCTACCGTGCAGGCTTGCCGCCAGTTGAATGCCAGGCTGCCGATCATCGTGCTGACCGGACACGACGACAAGGTGTTTGCGTTGCAGACCATCGAGGCCGGCGCACAAGACTATCTGGTCAAGGGCAGCTTCGACGAGGATGCGCTGATTCGCGCGATGCGCTATGCGATCAGCCGCGCCAGCCTGGAACATAACCTGGCCGAAACCGGCATGCAGTTGCGCACGCTGATTAATGCGATGCCGGACATTGTCTGCTTCAAGGATGGGCAGGGGCGCTGGCTGGAGGCCAACGATTTTGTCGTTCAATTGTTCGAGCTGGAGTCTTTCGACTATCGCGGCAAGACGAATTCGGAGATCGCGGCTTACCAGGATTTCTACAGCGAGGCGTTGCTGGACTGCGAGTCTCACGACGAGATCGCCTGGCAGGCGCGCAAGATGATACGCATCGAACTGGTCATACCGCGGCCGGACGGCGCCATGCTCACATTCGATATCATCAAGGTGCCGCTGTTTGGTCCGAACGGCAGCCGCAAGGGCTTGGTCATGGTCGGGCGCGACATCACCCAGCGCAAGCGGTCCGAGGAGCGGCTGAATCTCGCCTCCCATGTGTTCGACACCACCGGTGAGGGCATCGCCGTGACCGATATGCACGCCAATATCGTGGCGGTCAATCCGGCATTCACCAAGATCACCGGTTACAGCGAGGCCGAGGTGATCGGACAGAATCCCCGTATCCTCAAGTCTGGGCAGCAGGATAAGAGTTTCTACCTCGCTCTCTGGCGCGAACTGACCACGCGCGGCGAATGGCGGGGGGAGCTCAGAAACAAGCGCAAGAACGGCGAAATCTATCCGCAGTGGTCCACGATCAGCGCGATCCGCAACGAGGCGGGAGAGAACGCCAGCTATGTCGCGGTGTTTTCCGACATGACTGAGATACAGCAGGCGCAGCAGCGTGCCGATCAGCTTGCATGGCGCGATCCGCTGACCGGGCTGGCGAACCGCGCGCTGTTTCTGCGCCAGGTCGAGCAGACGCTGGCCGGCGCAAAGCGCGAGAAGCATTATGCCGACGTGTTGTTGATCGACCTCGACCGCTTCAAGGAAATCAACGAGGCGCGGGGATTGGCCGCCGGGGATGCGTTGCTGAAGGCGGTGGCGGAGCGTTTTGCTCTGCTGTTGCATGAGGACGACCTGCTGGCCCGTCTCGATTCGGACGAATTCGCGGTGCTGCTGCCGAGGCTGCGCACATCGCGCGAGGCCGCCGCGCGCGAGGCGCTGGCGGTGGCCGAGAAATTGCGGGCCGCATTGCGCGAAACCATTGAAATCGACGGCGAAGCCATGCATGTCGAGGCCAGCATCGGTATCGCGTTATTGCCGGATTCTCCGGAGGGACTGGCCATCGACGTGGTGCGCCAGGCCGAGATGGCGCTGGCCAGGGCCAAGGCCGAGGGCGGTGCGCGCTCGATGTTCTTCGAAGCCGCGATGGGCGAAACGGCGAAGAATCGTTACCAGGTCGAGACCGAGTTGCGCGCCGCCATCGCCGGCGAGCAGTTGCGGCTCTATCTGCAACCGCAGGTGAATGCGGTCGGCAAACAGGTCGGTGCCGAGGCGCTGGTGCGCTGGCAGCATCCCGAGCGCGGTCTGGTGATGCCGGGCGCGTTCATCCCGCTGGCCGAAGCCTCCGACCTGATTGTCGCCATCGACCAGTGGATGCTGTCTTCCGTGTGCCGCTTGCTCGCGCGGCTGGATGGCGAGGGGAGGACGCTGCGCATCGCGGTCAACATCAGTCCGCGCCATTTCCAGCAGGCGGGCTTCGTCGCCGATGTGCGCCATCACCTGCACAGCAGCGGTGCCGATCCGACCCATCTGGTGCTGGAAGTGACCGAAGGTTTGATGATAGGGGACATCGACGACGTGATCGTCAAGATGTCCGCACTGTCCGCGATGGGCATCCATTTCTCCATCGACGATTTCGGCACCGGCTATTCTAGCCTTGCCTACATCAAGCGCCTGCCTATCCACGAACTGAAGATAGACAAGAGTTTTATTCAGGACGCCGCCACCGACCAGAACGATGCCGCGCTGGTCGAGACCATCGTCGCCGTAGCGCGCCACCTGCACTTGCAGGTCGTCGCCGAAGGCGTAGAAACGCAGGCGCAGGCCGACCTGCTGAATTCCTATGGCAACGTGATCCATCAAGGCTATCTCTATGGCAGGCCGGAACCGGTCGAGATATGGCTGGAGCGCCTGGACCGAGACTGAACGCGCCCTGAATAACCGCATATGAACGGCATGGACAGGGTGGAAGCAAAATGAATCGACCGGTAATGAGCGTAGCGCCGATCGGCCAGGCGCAGTTGTTTCACCCCGACATGGCGAAAGCGAGGACATCATGAAAAGACGGCCCGGTATTGCGGAGTCGGCGATGCGTTCCAGCGGATTTCTCCCTCGGCTGGCGGCTGGCCTGCTGCTGGTCAATTTGTGCGTCGCAGTGCTCGCGGCATGGAGCATGTGGCAGAACTTCCGGATACACGAGGAGCAGGCCGAACTGGCCACGCAAAATCTGGCGCGCGCGCTGGAGAGCGATCTTGCCGGGGCGATCCGGACCGACGAAATGGCGTTGCATAGTGTGCTCGACGAACTCTATCGGCAGCGCGCCGCAGGTCGTGTGGACGCGCAAGCGCTCAACTTCTATATCGAACGGGTGCGCGAGCGGTTGCCCGAGATCGACGCGATTCGCATCACCGATGCGCAGGGCGTGCTGTTGTATGGCACCGGGGTGAACTCGCAGGAGCGTAAGTCGTTGGCCGACCGGCCGCATTTCATCCGGCTGCGCGACGATCCGGCCGCGAATCTTGCGTTTTCCAAGCCGCAGATCAGCCGCGTCAACGATAAATTGGTGCAGGTACTGGCTCACCGTATCGAGCGTGCCGATGGTGCGTTCGACGGCATGGTGTTCGCGGCGATTCCGCTGGACTATCTGGCGAGGACATTTTCTACGCTGGATATCGGCAAGAACGGCATGGTGGCCTTGCGCGACGCCGACCTGGAGCTGGTGGTGCGCTATCCGGAGTCCGGCCTGAGCGAGTTGGCGGTTGGCGGCAAGATGCCGCCTTCGGAGTTGTCGCAGTTTGCAGCTTCGGGCATGACTGCCGGCAGCTATACCGCCACTTCTTTGGCAGACGGCATCGGGCGGATGATCTCGTTCCGCAAGCTGCCGAATTATCCGTTTTACATCCAAGTTGGCTGGGCGCGCGACGATTATCTGGCGGCCACGCGTCAGGAAGCGAAAGAGCTGGCTGTGCTGGTGGTGCTGTTCGTCCTGCTGACGCTGGTGGCAGGCGGACTGATTCTCCGCACCTGGCAGGGGCAGCGCCGGATCAATCGCGCGCTGGCCGAGAGTGAGACGCGCCTGAACGAGTTGTTCGAAAACATGAGCAGCGGCGTTGCAATCTATCGTGTCGATGAGGAGGGCAAACGATTCGTGTTCGACGCATTCAATCGTGCGGCGGAGCGCATCGAGAAAATGTCGCGCGGCGAGGTGATCGGGCGAGAGGTAATCGATGTGTTCCCCGGGATCGAAAAGCTGGGATTGCTGGAGGTGTTCCGGCGCGTCTGGCAGACCGGCAAGTCAGAGCATTTCCCGCTGTCGCTCTATCGCGACGGTCGCGTCACCGGATGGCGCGACAATTTCGTGTACAAACTGCCGGGCGGAGAGATCGTCGCGATCTACGACGACGTGACCGAGCGCATACGGGCCGAAGAGTCGTTACGCTTGAGCGAAGAGCGCTATCGCGCAACTTTCGACCATGCCGCGGTGGGTATAGCCCAGGTTGCTACCGACGGGCGCTTCCTGGAGATCAATTCGGTGTTCTGCGACATCATCGGATATACCCGCGAAGAGGTGCTGTCGCAGGGATTTACCTTCCAGCAGATCACCCTGCCGGAAGATCTTGCGCCGGATATGGCGCAGGTGCAGCGCCTGCTCGACGGCGCGGATAATCAGTACGCCATGGAAAAACGTTACGTCCGCAAGGATGGCTGCGTGGTCTGGGTAAGCCTGTCGGTGGCGCTGTTGCGCGACGAGGCGGGCAAGCCGCTGCATTTCATCAGTTCGGTGGCTGACATCACCGAGCGCAAACAGGCAGAACAGACGGTGCGATTCAGCATGGAAAAGCTGAACGAGGCGCAGCGCATCGCCCAGGTCGGCAACTGGGACTTGGATCTGGGCGGAGGCTATCTGTATTGGTCGGACGAGATATTCAACTTGTTCGAGATCGACAAGGAGATGTTCGCTGCTTCCTACGAGGCGTTCCTCAACGCGATCCATCCGGACGACAGGGACAGGGTGAATCAGGCCTACACCCGCTCGCTGGAAACGCGGCAACCCTATGAAATTATGCATCGCCTGTTGATGGCCGACGGCCGGGTCAAGTGGGTGAACGAACGCTGCGAGACTTTCTACGATGCGCAGGGCAAGGCGTTGCGTTCGGTGGGAACGGTGCAGGACATTACCCTGCGCAAACAGGCCGAAGAGGCGCTGGCGCAAAACGAACTGCTGTTGCGCACCATTTTCAACACGTTGCCGGTCGGCGTGTGGGTGACCGACGCACAGGGGACCATCCGGCTCGGCAACGAGGCCAGCCAGCGGATATGGGCGGGGTCAAGATATGTCGGGCTGAAACAGTATGGCGAATACCGCGGCTGGTGGCACGATAGCGGAAAGCCCATCGCGCCGGAGGAATGGGCGCTGGCCAGGGCGGTCACCAGGGGCGAGGTCTCGCTGAACGAGTTGGTCGATATCCAGTGCTTCGACGGCGCGCGCAAGACGATACTCAACTCGGCGATGCCGTTGCGCAACGATGAGCAGGAGATCGCCGGAGCGATCGTGGTGATCCAGGACATTACCGACCGCATCGAATCCGAAATGGAACTGAAGGAGAAGAGCGAGGCGTTGCAACGATCCAATTCCGACCTCGAACGCTTCGCCTACAGCGTGTCGCACGACATGCGCCAGCCGTTGCGCGCGGTGAGCGGCCATCTGCAACTGCTGCAGCGCAGCATGAAGAACAAGCTCGACGACGACGAACGCGAGAACATGAACTTTGCGCTGGAAGGCGCAAAGCGCATGGATTCGATGATCGTGTCGCTGCTCGACTATTCGCGCGTAGGGCGCAAGACCGAGGCCAAAGCGTTGATGCCGGCGCGCGAGGCGCTGGAGGATGCGATGGGTTTCCTGGGGCCGATGATGCACGACTCCGAGGCGGAGGTCAGTGTCGCCGGCGAGTGGCCGCAGGTGTATGCCAGCCGCGACGAGTTGACGCGGCTGTTCCAGAATCTGATTGGCAATGCATTGCACTACCACGAGCAGGATCAGGCGCCGCGCGTCGAGATCGAATCCTCGATTGGCGAACGACAGTGGCGGGTGATGGTGCGTGACCACGGCATCGGCATTGATCCCGCGCAACTGGACCGGCTGTTCCAGTTCTTCAGCCGGCTGCAATCGCGCGCGCGCTTCGAGGGAACCGGCATGGGGCTGGCGCTGTGCCGGCGCATCGTCGAGCACCACGGCGGGCGGATATGGGCGGAGTCGGAAGGGGAAGGCAGAGGCAGCACCTTTTCCTTCGAGTTGCCGTTGACCGCGATGGAGGAGGGCAAGACCGATGCGTAACATCATGTCATTGTTGGGGCTGGCGATACTGTTGTCGCTGGCCGGTTGCGGCGACGGGCAGCAGGAATACCAGCCCGGTTTCGCCGAAAAGCAGGAGCAGCCCGAGAAGCATTACAGCTTTGCGATCCATCCGCTGCACAATCCCGAGATGCTGCTGGAACGTTACGGCCCTATCGTCGATTACCTGAATCGCAACATCAAGGGTGTGCATTTCACGCTGGAGGCCTCGCGCAACTACGATGAGTTCGACAAGAAACTGTATGCCGGTCAACCCGATTTCGCGCTGCCCAATCCCTATCAGACCATCAATTCGCTGAAGCACGGCTACCATGTGTTCGGAAAAATGGGTGACGACCATAATTTTACCGGCGTCTGGCTGGTGCGGCGCGATTCGGGCATCCGCAAGGTGACCGATCTCAAGGGCAAGAAGGTCAGTTATCCGGCGAAAACCGCGCTGGCCGCGACGATGATGCCGCAGTATTACCTGCACACTCACGGCATCGATGTGAACAAGGATGTCGAGAATCTCTATGTGGGATCGCAGGAGTCGTCGATCATGAACGTCTATCTCGGACAGGTTTCTGCGGGGGCGACCTGGCCTATTCCGTGGATGCTGTTCCAGAAGGAACAGCCGGAAAAGGCCGCGCAACTCGAAAAGATATGGGAGACGGAGCCGCTGATCAACAACGGACTGGTCGCGCGCGGCGACATGCCGCCGGAACTGGTCGAGCGGGTGGCAACGCTGCTCTCCACGCTGCACGAGAACGACGAGGGGCGGGCGATGCTGGGGCGGCTGCCGATTTCGCGCTTCGAACGGGCCAACGACGCGAGCTACGACGTGGTGCGTTCCTTCCTCGATACCTTCTCGCGCAAAGTGCGCCCGCTGGAGCCACAATGAACTTCGCACCCGTCAAGCTGCGCCGTTTCTGGTTCGCCTCGATCCGGCGGCAAGTGATGCTGTCGTTCGCCGCCGTGTCGGTGCTGGTGATGCTGTCGTTCGGCTACGGCATTCTGGAACAGGAGCGCAATTTCCTGCGCAAGCAGAGCATCGATTATGCACAGGGGCTCGCCCATACCGTGGCGGTCAGCAGCGCTTCCTGGGTCGTGGCGAACGATGTGGTCGGCTTGCAGGAAGTGCTGGCCAGCGTCGGACGCACTCGCAGCCTGCGCTATGCGCTGGTGTTGTCGTCCGAGGGGCGCGTGCTGGCATCGAGCCAGCCGAAGAATGTCGGGTTGTTTGTCAGCGATGCGCTGAGCCGCAAGCTGCTCGACGCAACCGCGCCCAAACCGATGGTGTTGCTCGACAACGCGGCGATGATAGACGTTGCCGAACCGGTGATGCTGGGTGGCCGTATGGTCGGCTGGGTGCGCATCGGCTTTGGGCGCGACGAAATGCAGGCCAACCTGCGCAAGGTTGAACGAACGGGTTACCTGATGATGATCGTTTCCATCGTCGCGACAATGCTGGTTGCGCTGGCGCTGTCGGGGCGGGTGACCGGGCGTTTGCAGCAACTGGTGGATGTGGCGAACCAGATTCATGCCGGGCGACGCGATGCGCGCGCGCAAGTGAGCGGCAGCGACGAGGTGAGCGTGCTGGCGGACAATTTCAATACGATGCTGAACGAACTGGAGAAGTCGGAGCGCGGACTCGCAGCGCGCGGCAATGCTCTGTCGCGCGCCAATGCCGACTTGATGCGCTTCGCTGAAATCTCGGCGCATCACCTGATGGAGCCGTCGCGCCGTCTTTCGGTTTACGGACAAAATCTGCGCGAGCGTATCGATGCCATTTCCGACTTGCGCCAGGACAGCGAGGTGCGCAACTCGCTCGAGTACATAGAACGGGATGCGGCGCGGCTGCGCAACCTGGTGCGCGACATCCAGCTCTATCTGGCGGCGAGCGAGCCGCGAGGCGTAGTATGCGAAGAAGACGCGAACGCCGTGGTCGCCGCGCTGGAGCGTCGACTGGCGCAGCGCCTGCAGGAGCAGGGGGCCGTGCTTGAACGCGGACCGCTGCCGCCGGCGATGCTGGACAAGCCGCGCCTCAACGACTTGTTTGCGGTGTTGCTCGACAACGCGCTGATCCATGCCTGTCCGCTCGATCCGGCGCAGACGCTGCATATCCGCATCGATGGCGAACGTGGCGAAGGTTTGAGTCGTTATCGCGTCGCCGACAACGGCCCGGGCATCCCGGCGGAATACCGAGAACGGGTGTTCGAGATATTCGAGCGTCTGACGACGGGGGGCGAGGGCGGTTCGGGCATCGGTCTGTCGATTGCGCGCCGCATCGTCGAGAGCCGCCACGGCCGGATATGGGTCGAGCAGGGAGAGCGGGGCGGCGTGGTGGTGGTGTTCGAACTGCCGGATCGGGATGACGCGGAGTAGCGCGGTGTGCGGGGGATAGCCGGGTGAACGACACGAAAATACAACTGGAGAGAGCGCAGTACTTTTTCTCCCCATACCGGGCGGCAGCAATCGCAACGCTGCTCTGGTGCGCAGCCATGGGCGGTTTCCTGGCATGGTATGTCAGCGTGATGCAGGATCACACGGAACAATTGGCGCGTAACGAGGTGCGCATCATATTCAACAAGGATCTGTCGTTCCGGCGCTGGGTGACCAGCCATGGCGGTGTGTATGCGCCGGTCGATGACAAGACACTACCGAATCCCGGGCTGTCCCATCTGACCGAGCGCGACATAAAAACTCCCTCCGGCAAGGAGCTGACGCTGATGAATCCGGCCTACGTGATGCGCCAGGTGATGACCGATTTTGGCGAGCTGTATGGCGGCAAGGGCAAGCTGACCAGCCTCAATCCGATCAATCCCGCCAATGCGCCGGACGAATGGGAGCGGGCGGCGCTGCTGCGTTTCGAGAAGGGCGAGCGCGAGATCGCCGAAGTCAGCGAGATCGACGGCCAGCCGTATCTGCGCCAAATCGGCGTGCTGATGGTGGAGTCGGGTTGCATGAAGTGCCATGGACGTCAGGGTTACAAGGTGGGCGACGTGCGCGGCGGCATCACCATCTCGATTCCGATGCAACCCCACCTCGAGCGCATGTACGGCGACATACGCAAGATGCTGCTGCCGTTCGGCGCGATCTTGCTGCTGGGGCTGGCGCTGATTGCGTTGCTGGTGCGCCAGGTGCGGCGGCGCATCGAGGTGCAGCGAGCCGGCGACGAGGCATTGCGCCTCAGCAGCGCCGAAGTTGCACGTGCCAATGCCGACCTGACGCGTTTTGCCGACGTCTCCGCGCATCACCTGATCGGGCCGGTACGGCGTTTGGGCAGCTATACCCAGTTGTTGCGCAAGGAATTGGCGGCCTACCCCGCGACATTCGCCGAACCGGGCGTGCAAGAAACGCTGGCCTATCTGGAGCGCGATGCAGCCAGATTGCGCATTCTGGTGCGCGACATCCAGCTCTATCTGGCCGGAGGCGTGCCGCGCGGCGAAGTGCGGCAGGAGGGCGCGGATACCGTGGTCGCTGCGCTGGAGCATCAGCTGGCACCGAGGCTGGAAGAATCCGGCGCGGTTATCGAACGCGATCCGTTGCCGCCGGCGGTGCTGGACAAGCCGCGTCTCAACGATTTGTTTGCGGTGCTGGTCGACAATGCGCTGATCCATGCCCGTCCGCTCGACCCGGCGCAGCCGTTGCGCATCCGCATCAGCGGCGAGCGTGGCGACGGATTGAGCCGCTATCGGGTAGCCGACAACGGGCCAGGCATCCGCGTCGAATACCGCGAACGGGTGTTCGAGATATTCGAACGGCTGACGGCGGGGGACGAGAGCGGCTCGGGCATCGGGCTGTCGATCGCACGTCGCATCGTCGAGAGCCGGCATGGGCGGATATGGATAGAGCCGGGCGATCAGGGCGGCGCCGCGGTGGTGTTCGAGTTGCCGGATGCGGGCTGACTGTGCGAAGACAATGGGGGCGGGTTCTGGATTCCGCCGGGGAATACGCTCCATCCGGAAGCAGGGCTTGATACACTGAAGGCATGTGTTTGCCTTGAATGCAAAGCTGGAATCGAACTTTAATGAGGAGTACGACTATGCTGGTTGAAAATTCGCAACCTTTCGACATTCTGCTGGTGGAGGATGAACCGGCGGATGCCAATCTGGTGCGTTCCGCGCTGAAGGAAAACAAGGTGCTGTGCAATCTGCATCATGTGCTGGACGGTGTCGAGGCGCTGGAGTTCCTGCGCCGCGAGGGGCCGCACCGGGACGCACCACAGCCCGACCTGATCCTGCTCGACCTGAACATGCCGCGCATGAACGGGCGCGAGTTTCTCGCGGCGGTGAAGGCCGACGATGTGCTGAAGCTGATACCGGTGGTGGTGCTGACGACATCCGATGTCGAACGGGATGTGGTTGCTTCCTACAAGCTGGGTGCAGCCGGTTATATCACCAAGCCGGTGGACATGGATCAGTTCGTCGATGCGATCCGACAGCTCGACAGCTACTGGTTTGTATTGGCGCGTCTGCCGAAGAGGGTATGACGATGTTCCGCAATCCGGCCTGCCGTGTCCTGCTGGTGGAGGATGACGCCGGAGATGCCAGCCTGGTGCGCCAGATGCTGCGCGCCAATGCCGATCCTCGCTTCGAGATCGCGCTGGCCGGTACGCTGGCCGAGATGCGCGAGCGATTGAGCGGGGCGACGCCGGACGTGCTGTTGCTGGATCTGTCGTTGCCCGACTCCCAGGGGCTGGAGACTATACATGCCGCCAGACGCGCTGCAAATGCACTGCCGCTGATCGTGCTGACCGGGTACGACGACACCGAGTTTGCGCTGAAATCGCTGGATGCCGGTGCGCAGGACTATCTGGTCAAGGGCGCATTCAATACCGACGGTCTGGTGCGCGCGATCCGCTATGCGATCGGCCGCGCGCGGCTGGAGCAGCGCGTGCACGATGCCGAGGAGCGCTGGCGTTTTGCACTGGAAGGTTCCGGCGATGGCGTGTGGGACTGGAGTGTGCCGAGTGGCGAGGTGCAGTTCTCGCAACGCTGGAAAGAGATGATCGGTTACTCCGAGGACGAGATCGGGGACAAGCTCGACGAGTGGGAAAAACGTATCCATCCAGACGATCGGGCGCGGGTGAAGGCCGATGTGCAGGCGCACTTCGACGGCAAGACGGCTACCTATATCAACGAACATCGGGTCTGTTGCAAGAACGGCGAATGGAAGTGGATACTCGACCGCGGCAAGGTGGTGAGCCGCGACGTCGCTGGCAAGCCGCTGCGGATGATAGGCCTGCATACCGACATCACCGAGCGCAAGCATATCGAAGAACGCATCCGCCATATGGCACAGCACGATACGCTGACCGATCTGCCCAATCGCGCGTTGTTCAGCGACCGTTTGCAGCAGGCGCTCGCAGTCGCCAAGCGCGACCAGTTGCGACTGGCGGTGTTATATATCGATCTGGACAAGTTCAAGCCGATCAACGACAGCCTGGGGCACGATGTAGGCGACCTGATGCTTAAGGAAGTGGCGCAGCGTATGCAGGCTTGCGTGCGTGAATCTGACACCGTGGCGCGCATCGGCGGCGACGAATTCGTCGTGCTGTTGCGCAACGTCGAGACCCCGGACGATGCCGTGCGTGTCGCGGAAAAGATACGGTTTGCGCTAAATCAGCCGTTCGATATCGCCGGACGGACATTGAATATTTCGTCCAGCACCGGCATCGCGATCTATCCGGATCACGGCAGCAATGAAATCGAACTGTCCAAGAATGCCGACATGGCGATGTACACCGCCAAACAGAGCGGACGCGACAACGTCAAACTGTTCGTTTCCGAACGCGACTCGATGCCCGGTTGCTGAATCAATCCTGCATCAGCACGGCAGCCCCTGCTGCCGCAATCTGCCCGTCCTGGAACGAGCGCACTCCGCTGATTCCCAGCCCTCCGATCACCACGCCGTCGCGTTCCAGCGGCACGCCGCCCTCGGCCGGAATCACGCCGGGTAGCGCCAGATGGATCAGGCGTCCGCTCATCACCGCATCTTCGGAGGCCTTGGTCGGGATGTGCAATGCGGCGGACATGCGCGCCTTGGCGATCGCCGTTTCGACACTGCCGAAGCGCGTATCGTGGCTGCGCTGCATATACAGCATGTGACCGCCGTCATCGACGACGACGATGGATACCTTCCAGCCGTTCGCCTGCGCTTCGGCATCGGCTGCGGCAGCGATGCGTTTTGCATCCTCCAGCGTCAGGATCTGTTTGGTCGCCATCTCAGGCCCCGAGCGCCTTGAAGATCGCATCGCGGATATCGGTCACGCTGCCGACCCCGGGAACATGCACGACCCTGGATGCCTTCGCATCGCCGGATTCTTGCCAAGCGGTGTAATACTCGACCAGCGGCTGGGTCTGTTCGTGGTAGATGTTGAGGCGCTTGATCACGGTGTCTTCGGTGTCGTCCGGACGCTGCACCAGGTCTTCACCGGTGACGTCGTCCTTGCCTGCCACCTTGGGCGGGTTGAACACGACATGGTAGGTGCGGCCCGAGGCCAAGTGCACGCGGCGACCGCTCATGCGCTTGATGATTTCGCTGTCGGCCACATCGATCTCCACCACGTAGTCGATCAGGATGCCGGCGTCTTTCATTGCTTGCGCCTGAGGGATGGTGCGCGGGAAACCGTCGAACAAAAAGCCGTTGGCGCAGTCCGCTTCCTTGATGCGTTCCTTGACCAGGTCGATGATGATGTCGTCGGATATCAGCATTCCGTCATCCATCACCTTCTTGGCGGCGAGGCCCAGCGGCGTCCCCGCCTTGATCGCGGCGCGCAGCATGTCGCCGGTGGAGATCTGCGGGATGTTGAACTTTTCCTTGATGTAGTTGGCCTGGGTGCCTTTACCTGCGCCCGGAGCGCCTAGCAGTATCAGTTTCATGTCGTTTTCTCCTATCGTTGCGATGCAAAAATTATAGAGAAGGGGGAAGAGAGAAGGGAGAAGGGTAAATGCATCGTTCTGCATAACGCGGAGCTCGATGGTTTTTCCCTTCTCCCTTCCCCCTTATCCCTTCTCAAATTCCCTTATCCCTTCCCGGTTTCGAATAGTTCGCGTGCCGCATGCAGATCCTGCTCGGTGTCCACGCCGGCGGGCGGGGCCTCGGCGGTCAAGAATACGCCGATCTTGTAACCATGGTATAGCGCGCGCAGTTGTTCCAGCGCCTCGAATTGTTCGATCGCAGCCGGGGCCAGTTGGCCGTAGGCACGCAGGAACGAGGCGCGATAGGCGTAGATGCCGATATGGCGCAGCACCGGCAGGCCTTGCGGCAGAGGTTGTTGCGCGGCAAATGTGTCTCGTGAATACGGGATCGGGGCGCGGCTGAAATACAGCGCGTTGCCGTCCTTGTCGATCACTGCCTTGACGATATTCGGGTTGCGCATGGACGCTTCGTCGTGGATCGCATGGCAGGCGGTGGCGATGGCGCATTCGGGATGCGCGTGCAAATGTTCGGCGACCGCGCGGATCAGCGACGGCGGGATCAGCGGTTCGTCGCCCTGCACGTTGACGACTATTGTTTCGTCGCTCCAGCCATGCTGCTCGACGACTTCGGCGATGCGGTCGGTGCCGCTGGCATGGGTGTCTTTCGTCAAGCAGGCCTTGAAGCCGTGATCGCGCACCACTTCGGCGATGGCGTGATGGTCGGTCGCGATCCAGATTTGCTGCGCGCCGCTCTGTGCCGCACGTTCCGCAACCCGTACCACCATGGGCTTGTCGGCGATGAGCAGCAGCGGTTTGCCGGGCAATCGGGTGGAGGCGTGGCGCGCCGGGATGACGACGTGGAAGTCGGTCATCTGAGCGCGTCGACTTCTTCGGCGGTGAGTTTGCGCGCTTCGTCGGCCAGCATCACCGGGATGCCATCGTCGATGCGGTAGGCCAGTCGGTCCGCCTTGCAGACCAGTTCCTGTTCGGCCTTGCGGTAGACCAGCGGCGACTTGCACAGCGGGCAGACGAGGATTTCGAGCAGTTTAGCGTCCATGGGGAGCGATCTTTCGGAGAAGGTGGGCAATCAGGGCCGGGGCTATCCGGGCTTCCACGCGCAGCATCCAGTAGCGCGCGTCGGCGAATGCCGCGCATTTTACCGCATCTTTTTCGGTGAGGAGTATCGCATCGCAATCGGCAAAGGCCAGATCGTTCGCGCGATAGGGATGATGGTCTGGGAATGGGTGCGGCGTGAAACGGATACCCAGCGACTCCAGATGGCGGAAGTAACGCTGTGGGTCGCCTATGCCGGCGACCGCATGGTTCTTTGAGGTCTGGAAATCGGCTGCGGTCGCGGTGTGGGCCGGATCGGATAGATTCTGGAACGACGCGCCTTCCAGCCGCATCGAGAACTGGCCGGGGGCTGTTTCACCGCCGTTGATGACGACCGCATCAACCGAACGCAGTCGCGACACCGGTTCGCGTAGCGGCCCGGCCGGCAGCAGCCAGCCGTTGCCGAAGCCGCGAACGCCGTCGATCACCGCGATCTCGACATCGCGCTGCAAGCGGTAATGTTGCAGGCCGTCGTCGCACAGCACCATGTCGCATTGCGGATTGGCCTGCAAGCCCGCGCGTGCGGCGGCTGCCCGGTCTTTTCCTATCCATACCGGACAGATGCCGCGGCGGGCCATCAGCAGCGGCTCGTCGCCGACCTGCGCCGGGTCGCTGTCCGGCATCACGGCACGGGGTTGCACTGCATCGCCGCCATGGCCGCGGCTGACGATCAGCGGATGCATGCCTTGTTCTGTGAGTTGCTGCGCCAGTGCCAGCGTCAGCGGCGTCTTACCGGCGCCGCCGATGCTGATGTTGCCGACCACAACTACTGGAACTGGCAGCCGCTCACTATGCAGCAGGCCGGCGCGGTACAGCGTGCAGCGCAGGGCCGCCAGCGGGCGGAAGATCAGGCTGAGTGGGATCAGGAACAGGTGCAGCGGAGTGAGGCGATACCAGTGGCGCTCCAAACCGGACATGCTTATTTTGTCTGGTTCTGGGTGGTGAAGGTAATGCGGCCGTAGCCTGCCATCCGCGCCGCTTCCATCACATTGACGACGGATTGGTGCGGGGCCTTGGCATCGGCGTTGATGACGATGGTCGGGTCGGTTTGTTCGCCTGCGGCGCTCTTCATCGCGGCGGCCAGCGCCTCGATGCCGGAGAAGCCGGTGGCCTTGCCGTTGATGGCGTAATGCTCAGAGGCATCTACCGCGATGTTGATCGGCTTGTCCTGCGTCGTGCTGGTTTCGCCGCCGGCCTGCGGCAGGTTGATCTGCAGTTCGGAGAACTTGGCGTAGCTGGTTGTCACCATCAGGAAGATCAGGATGACCAGCAACACGTCGATCAGCGGGATCAGGTTGATCTCCGGCTCCTCGCGACTGTTTCCTCGCTGGAAATTCATTGCCTTAGTCCTTGCGCTGGCCGTGGACGATCTCGACCAGCTTGATGGCCTGCTGTTCCATCTCGATGGTCAGGCTATCCACCTGAGCACGGAATTGACGGTAGGCGATCATGCTCGGGATCGCGACGATCAGGCCGAAGGCGGTGTTGTACAGCGCGACCGAGATGCCGTGCGCCAGCATCGTCGGGCTGTTTCCGCTCGGCGCTTGCGAGCCGAAAATTTCGATCATGCCGACCACCGTGCCGAACAGGCCGAGCAGCGGGCTGATCGAGGCGATCGTGCCCAGCGTGGTCAGGAAGCGCGACAGGTCGTGCGCGACCTTGCGCCCGGATTCCTCGATGGCTTCCTTCATCACCTCGGGCGTGCTCTTGGCGTTCTTCAGTCCGGCCGCGAAGATGGCGCCCAGCGGCGAACTCGCGGTGAGCCTGGTCAGCATGCCTTCGCTGACGCCGCGCTGTTTCAGTTCCTTGACGACCTCGTTCAGCAGCGCGGGCGGGGCGATACGAGCGGCCCGCAGGAACAGCATGCGCTCGACGATCAGCCCGACGGCAATGACGGACGCAAAAATCAGAAACCAGATCGGCCAGCCGGCCGCTTCTACAATTGCAAACACGCGGATTCTCCAGAATATGCTTAAATCGACAGGGCGCAACTGTATCGTTTCGACGTGGCTTGGGCAAGGATTCTAACGTTTCACTTAAGCAAAACCTCACTAAGCTGTCATCCGAAAAGGATATTTTCGTTTACCCACAAAACCTGTGGATAACTTTGTGGATTAAATCGGGGATAGGGCATTAAGATGGCGTTGTATAAGGATTTTTGTTGCGTTGCCTATTTTTTGTGTCGTAATTAAGTCT
The DNA here is from genome assembly GCA_001801085.1 of Gallionellales bacterium GWA2_60_142. Classification (GTDB taxonomy): domain Bacteria; phylum Pseudomonadota; class Gammaproteobacteria; order Burkholderiales; family Gallionellaceae; genus Gallionella. Next base: position 77,552 of record MGWR01000021.1, read on the forward strand.
ATTAAAAACAGTGTGTTATCGTAAGTGATGGGTTTTTGTGTAGTCAAAAACTGCGTAGAAGCCCGTATTTGCTTGGATTGTGGATTATTTTGAGGTTGTCAATATGCCTGAAGGCCTATTTTTGGAAGAAAAGAGCCGCGTCCTGCGCGTTTCGGAACTCAACCTTGCAATCAGGCGCTTACTGGAAAGTGAGATTCCCCTGATATGGGTGCGCGGGGAAATCTCCAATCTGGTGAAGGCCGCCTCCGGGCATTTCTATTTTTCGCTGAAGGACGATCAGGCGCAGGTGCGTTGCGTGATGTTCCGTCACAAAAATCAATTGTTGAGTGCAACGCTCGCCAATGGGCAGCAGGTCGAGGTGCTGGCGGTTGCGACCTTATATGAGCAGCGCGGCGACTTCCAGTTGACTGTCGAGCAGTTGCGCCCGGCAGGGCTGGGGGTTTTGTACGAGCGCTTCGCGCAGCTCAAGCTGAAGCTGGAGCGCGAAGGCCTGTTTGACGCCGACCGCAAGCGCGCGTTGCCGAGATTTCCCCGTCGCATCGGCATCGTCACCTCGCCACAGGCCGCCGCGCTGCGCGACGTGCTGACTACATTAAGGCAGCGCCTGCCCGGTGTGCCGGTGGTGCTGTATCCGACCGCGGTGCAGGGCGCGGGCAGCGCGGAACAGATCGCGCTCGCCATCCGTGCCGCGAACCATCGCGCCGAATGCGACGTGCTCATCGTCTGTCGAGGTGGCGGCAGCATCGAAGACCTGTGGTCCTTCAACGAAGAAATCGTCGCGCGCGCGATCGCGGCCAGCGATATCCCCACCGTCAGCGGCGTCGGCCATGAGACCGACTTCACCATCGCCGACTTTGTCGCCGACGAGCGCGCCCCGACGCCTACCGCCGCGGCCCAGCGCGTCGTGCCGGACAGGCGCGAGCTGCTGCGCGGCCTGCAAGACCTCGCCCAGCACCTGCGGCGCGCGCAGCGCAACCGTTTACAGAACGCGATGCAGACGATGGACTATTTGCAGCGCCGCCTGGTGCACCCCGCACAGCAATTGCAGCGCCAGTCGCAGCAACTGGATCAGTTGTACCAGCGTCTGCAGCGTGCCGACGCCTATCGCCAGCGGCACTGGAACTGGCAATGGGTTTCGCTGACGCAACGCATGCAGGCCGCGAGCGTCGATTTTTCCCGGCTGCAGGATAGGCAGGCCAATCTTGCGCAGCGCTTGGCCCGCGCGATGAATACCATGCAGCAGCGCCATGCGGCGCGGTTGGAGAGTGTCGCGCAGCATCTGATCTACCTCGATCCGAAACAGGTGTTTGCGCGGGGATACAGCATGGTGCAGGACGCGAACGGTCGCGTGGTGTCGGATGCGGAGACATTGGCGGTGGGAGATGAGTTGAGGGTGACGTTTGCGCAGGGATGGGCGAAGACCGAGGTCAAGGAGGTCGGCGGAAAATAGGCTGGGTTAGCGGGGCGTGTGGCAGGCGGCGCGCACCTCCCAAACTGGCTTCAACTTGCTGCCCCTCACCCGCCTGCGGGAGAGGGGCTCGCGACCTCATACTTTATTCGTGCCGGATCACTAGGCAGTATCCGTAGGGTGGGCTCTGCCCACCATGCCTGTTCTGAGCCTGCCGAAGTGGTCGGGCAGAGCCCGACCTACACTCGGTTTCGGCTCGTTCGGCTTAGGGGTAGGGTGGGCACGTTGTTGTGCTCACGCCGAGCAGCAACCGCGTGGGCAAGAAAAAACTTGCCCACCCTACTTGGTTTAGCCGCATGCCCCTATCGCACCGCAGCTGGTGCAGAACTCGCAGCCGTCCTTCTTGATCAGCGTCGCATTCCCGCATTCCTTGCACAGCTTGCCGGTCAGCGGCTTGTGGATCGCGGTGGGTTTGATCTGTCCTTCGGGGATCTCCAGCACGCCCATCTGCTGCACCGGGTAGCCTTGTTCGTCGAGGATGCCGAGCATGGCGTAGCGGTGGATGATGAGCTTGGCGACGTAGGACACGGTCGACGGGTAGCTCTCCATCTTCATGCCACCCGGCACGCGCGCCATGAAATCGCCCAGCGGCTCGCCGAAGTTCAGCAGTTTGCGCAGCTTCATGCCTATCCACGCCGGGTCGATCACGCGCATGTCCAGGCTCAGCACCTTGCACAGCCCGTCGAGCGCGCGCGGATATACACCGGACAGCCACATCGAGTAGGGGCGGCGCTGGCCGTCGGGCAGCACCAGTTCTTTCAGGCCCAGCACGAAGTCGTCGCCGCTGCCCGCATTCGAAATATCCACGGTCCAGCTCATCGTGCCGTCGGTGCCGGTCTTCGGCTCCTTCTTCGCGAACAGCGCGTCCATCATCGGCGTGGTCACGCCCTCGCTTACTTCCAACGCGCCCAGCGCCTCGATGCGGTATTTCAGCAGATGTGCGAACGCGGCGACCAGGCTGGGCATGCGCTGCACTTCGCCGTCGGGGGGCATGGGCATGTCGAAGGCGTCGTCGCCAGCGGTCTTCGTCAGCATCTCCAGCTTCATGCGTATCCACACCGGGTCGCGCGTGCGCATGTCCATAGACAGCGACTTCGCCAGCGCGCCGAGTCCGCGCGGCTGCTCGGAGCCGTTCACCCAGACTTCGAACGGATGGTTATGGCCATTCGAGGTGTGCGACACGAACGCGACGAAGCTGCCCAGCGGATGCTTCACCACCTGCGACACCCAGCCCTCGCTGCCGGCGGTGAGCTTGGGGCGGCCCGGCCAGCGCAGCGAGGCCAGCGCCGGCGTGGGCGCGGCTTCCAGCTCAATGCGGCGATCCTGATCGAACACGAAATCCTGCGGCTGCTCGTCCGTCTTCGGCTCCGGCGTGACCGACAGCACCGAGCCCAGCACCGCGTTGGGCCGGTAGGTCGCGAGGCCCTTCAGTCCGGCCTTCCATGCCTCGGTGTAGAGGTCCTTGAAATCCTCGTAGGGATAGTCGGCCGGTACGTTCACCGTCTTGCTGATGGCCGTGTCGATAAAGGGCGCGACGGCGGCGACCATCTTCATGTGGTTGATCGCGGAGATGTCCAGCGCGGAGACGAAGGCGGGCGGCAGATGCTCCGTGTCGCCGCCCTGTTTCTTGTACAGACGCCAGGCATGGTCCTCGACCTGATAGTCCTTGGTCGTGCCGTCCGGCATGCGCTTCTTGCGCGTGTAGAACCAGGAGAACGCCGGCTCGATGCCGTTGGATGCGTTGTCGGCGAAGGCCAGCGAGATGGTGCCGGTGGGCGCGATGGAAAGCAGGTGGCTGTTGCGTATGCCGTGCTGCCGTATCTTGTCTTTCAGTTCGTCCGGCAGGCGCGAGGCGAAGCGCGGCGCGGCCAGATATTGCTCCGCATCCAGCAACGGGAACGCGCCGCGCTCCTGCGCGAGTTCCACCGACGCGAGATAGGCCTCGTCGCGCATGATGCGCGTGATGTCGGCGGCGAAGGCGCGCGCCTCGTCGGTGTCGTAGCGCAGGCCCAGCATCGCCAGCGCATCGCCCAGCCCGGTGTAGCCCAGCCCGATGCGGCGCTTGCTCTGCGCCTCCTGCTGCTGTTCCGGCAGCGGCCACGCGCTCACGTCCAGCACGTTGTCCAGCATGCGCACCGAGGTGCGCACCAGTTGTTTGAATGGTTCGTAATCGAAGCCGGCATGCACCGTGAACGGATTCTTCACCATGCGCGTCAGGTTGATCGAGCCGAGGCAGCAGCAGCCGTAGGCGGGCAGGGGTTGCTCGGCGCAGGGGTTTGTCGCCGCTATGACCTCGCAATACGACAGGTTGTTGTCGCGGTTCATCAGGTCGATGAACAGCACGCCAGGTTCGGCGTGGTCGTAGGTGCTGGCGATGATCTGCTTCCACAGCTCGACGGCGCGCACCTTGCGGTATATCCAACGACCGTCGGCGCGGCGGGTCGCACCCTGTTCCTTGAGCGTGGCGGAGGGTTCGGCGGCATGCACCAGCTCGAATTCCTCGTCCTTCTCCACCGCCCGCATCAGCGCATCGGTCACGCCGACGGAGATGTTGAAGTTGCGCAGGTCGCCCTTGTCCTTGGCACCGATGAATTTCTCGATGTCGGGATGGTCGCAGCGCAGCACGCCCATCTGCGCGCCGCGCCGCGCGCCGGCGGATTCCACCGTCTCGCAGGAGCGGTCGAACACGCGCATGTAGGAGATCGGGCCGCTGGCGCGCGAATTGGTGCCTTTCACCTGCGCGCCCTCGGGGCGTATCGCGGAGAAGTCGTAGCCCACGCCGCCGCCGCGCCGCATGGTTTCGGCGGCCTGCTGCAGTGCGTCATAGATGCCAGGCTTGCCATCGACGACGCCGGAGATCGCATCGCCCACCGGCTGCACGAAACAGTTGATCAGCGTCGCCTGGCTGTCCAGCCCGGCGGCCGAGTTGATGCGCCCGGCGGGCACGAAGCCGTTCTCCTGCGCGAGGAAGAACTTCTCTTCCCACTGCGCGCGCTGCTCCGGAGCTTCGGCCTGCGCCAGCCCGCGCGCCACGCGGCGGCGCACATCCCCGACCGAGTGTTCGCCCGGCTCGGCGTATTTTTCCAGCAATACTTCGATGCTGATTTCCTGTGTCATCGCTGATGTCATCCCATGCAGTTGTTGCACGTGAATGATAGTACAAACGGGAAACGGTCAGAGGACAAGTTCGGGTCTACGGAGTCAGCATTTGTAGGTTCACTCGTTTTTCAAAAGAGCCTCTTTTTCTTCCCCCCCCTCGGTTGCGCCATCGGCTTAAGGTAGTGCCAACGAGCAGGTCGCGAGCGTGAATTTGGCGTGGAGCATGATTACTCGTTTGAGCAGTTATAAAGAAAACAGGCGGCTGCCGGAGCAGCCGCCTGTTTAGTGGCACGAGGCGCAGAGCCGAGTGATGGACAGTGACTAATTCAGATTGCTGATCAAGGGCGGAAGCGTGAGAGTGCATCTCTTACGGTCTGACTATGGTCCGTAGGCAGCTGATTAG
>MGWR01000022.1 GCA_001801085.1 Gallionellales bacterium GWA2_60_142
GCCAGTTCCTGCTCGATCTTGGCACAGAGCGCCACCACCGGAGCGCCCTCCTTCGCAGCATGTTCGCGCAGACGGTCAAGGTGCGGATTGTTCTCGAAGCCGTCTTCCAGCACGTTGCCGACATACATCGCCGGCTTGATCGTCAGCAGGCACAGCGGCTTGATCAGTTGTGTGTCATCGTCGTTCAGGCCGAAGGTGCGCGCGGGCTTGCCTTCGTTCAGGTGCGGCAGCAGCTTCTCCAGCACCGCAACCAGCTTCTGCGCATCCTTGTCGCCGGACTTGGCTTTCTTGCCGTCGCGCTGGATCGTGCGCTCCACCACCGCCATGTCGGCCAGCGCCAGTTCGGTGAGGATGACTTCGATATCGGACAGCGGATCGACCTTGCCCGCCACATGCACCACGTTCTCGTCGTCGAAGCAGCGCACCACGTTGACGATGGCATCGGTCTCGCGAATGTTCGCGAGGAACTGGTTGCCCAGGCCTTCGCCCTTGGATGCGCCCGCGACCAGACCGGCGATGTCGACGAATTCGACGATGGCGTACTGCATGCGCTGCGGCTTGACGATCTTCGCCAGCTCGTCCATGCGGGCGTCCGGCACTTCGACGATGCCGACGTTAGGCTCGATGGTGCAGAAGGGATAATTCTCCGCAGCGATGCCCGCCTTGGTGAGCGCATTGAACAGCGTGGATTTACCCACGTTGGGGAGACCGACGATACCGCATTTCAAACTCATGACTATCCTTATATGTTGTGTTGCCGCTGCAAAAACGGCGCGAATTGTAACATCCGCCCGGCAAATTCACCCGAAGGAGCACCAGTCCGACCCTCCGGAAAGGGCGATTCGGGTTGCCCCGCAAAAACAATTCGGGGACAATCCCGGGTCTTTCTCGCGCTACATTCAATATTTGCAAGGATGATGTGGGTATGACCGCTATCGCCAAAATGACTCAACTCACCCCGGCTCAGGTGCAACCGCCGATGGGCTGGTATTTCGACCCCAAAGTGCTGGAAATCGAGCAGCGCGTGCTGTTCGAACAGGGCCCGAAGTACGTCGGCCACGAACTGATGGTGCCCAACTTGGGCGACTACCACGTGCTGGACGGCGAGGCGCAGATGCTGGTGCGCAACCCGAACGGCGTCGAACTGCTGTCGAATATCTGCCGCCACCGCCAAGCCACGATGCTGCAAGGGCGCGGCAACGCGCAGCACATCACCTGCCCGCTGCACCGCTGGACCTACGAGACCGACGGCAAGCTGCTCGGGGCTCCGCATTTCCCCGAGAATCCCTGTTTGCACCTGAACAAGACGCCGCTGCAGAACTGGAACGGCCTGCTGTTCGCGGGCCGCCGCGACATCGCGAAGGATCTCGCCAACATGGGCGTGATGAAGGATCTGAATTTCTCCGGCTACATGCTGGATCGCATCCAGGTGGACGAATACGCCTTCAACTGGAAGACCTTCATCGAGGTGTATCTGGAGGACTACCACGTCGTGCCGTTCCACCCCGGCCTCGGCAACTTCGTCGATTGCGACCAGTTGCAATGGCAGTTCGGCGAACAGTACAGCGTGCAGACCGTGGGCATCAGCAACGCGCTGCGCAAGGTCGGCAGCGATGTTTACGGCAAGTGGCAGGAGCAAGTGCTGCGCTACTACGGCGACAAACTGCCGAAGTACGGCGCGATCTGGCTGACCTATTACCCGAACATCACGGTCGAGTGGTATCCGGGCACGCTGGTCATCAGCACGCTGATCCCGCGCGGGCCAGAGGCCTGCACCAACGTGGTCGAGTTCTACTACCTCGAAGAGATCGCGCTGTTCGAACGCGAATATGTCGAGGCCGAGCAGAAGGCCTACAACGAGACCGCCGTCGAGGACGACGTTATCTGCGTGCGCATGCATCAGGGCCGCAAGGCGCTGTATCAGCAGGGCGTCGAGGAACACGGCCCGTACCAGTCGCCGACCGAAGACGGCATGCTGCACTTCCACGAGTATCTGCGGCGCAACCTCGCCCCGCATCTGAAGTAAGCCCCCCCTGAAGCAATCTCGCATGGGTTCCCTATGGATGCTGCTGGCGGGCGTGCTGTTCGCCTGCATGGGCGTGTTCGTCAAGCTGGGCGCCGCGCATTTCTCCCATGTCGAACTGGTGTTCTACCGCTCGTTCTTCGGCCTGCTGCTGGTGTATGCGATCCTGCGCCGCCAGCAGGTGAGCATCGCGACCAGACACTGGCGACCGCACCTGTGGCGCGGCATCTCCGGCACGGTCGCGCTGGCGCTGTTCTTCTACTGCATCACCGAGTTGCCGCTCGCGACCGCAGTGACGCTGAACTACACCGCGCCGCTGTTCCTGACGATACTGACGATGCTGGTGTTCAAGGACAAGTTTCATCTGCCGCTGACCATCGCAATCGCGCTCGGCTTCTGCGGCGTGGTTCTGTTGCTGCATCCGACGCTGGAGCGCGACCAGCTGACTACCGGCCTGCTCGGACTGATCTCCGGCTTCCTCGCCGGCGTCGCCTACCTGAATGTGAAGCAGCTCGGCATGATGGGCGAACCGGCGACGCGCGTGGTGTTCTACTTCAGCCTGGTCGCCTCGCTCTGCAGCGGCGCATGGATGCTGTTTTTCGGCGAGGTGCATGCGATCACGCCACGCGGCTTTGCGATCCTGCTCGGGCTGGGCGCCACGGCGACGCTCGCGCAACTCGCGATGACGCGCGCCTACCGCGTCGGCAAGACGCTGGTGGTCGGCAGCATGGCCTACAGCACCATCATTTTCGCCAGCCTGTTCGGCATGCTGCTATGGGACGAGGTGCTGACCGCCAGCAGCTGGCTAGGCATGGCGTTCATCGTCGCCAGCGGTGTGCTAAGCTTGCGCCTGTCACCCAAGCATTAACCAAGTATCAATCGGAAGAACAACATGATCACCATCGAACAGACCGACAACCTCGTCAACGCCGCCGTCATCGGCGAATTTACCCTCGCCGACTTCAAGACATTCGAAGAACAATCCCTGTACAAACTGAAATCGCCCGGCGCGCTGAACCTGCTGTTCGACCTGCGCGGCATGGTCGACTACACCGTCGACGTCGCCTGGGAGGAGATCAAGTTCTTCAGCCGCGAACACAACCACGACTTCAGCAAGATCGCCGTCGTCACCAGCGACCAGTGGCTCACCTGGCAGGCTTGGGTGTCGCGTTTGTTCGTCGATGCCGATATCCAAGTCTTTGCCGACTACGACGAAGCGCAGGCTTGGGCTAAAGGGTAACTCCCAAAGTCACCGGCAATAAAAAACTCCGTCATTCCCGCACAGGAATGACGGAGTTTTTCCGTTCTGAGTGATTAGAACATCCGTGTGCCGACCGGCATTTCACCGGTTGGCACCATTTACAAACGTCCCATCTTCGGCAGCTCGCCCACCAGCGGCGCGACGTAATCCAGCCACGCCTGCGTGACGTCGTTGCCCGCCGCATTGATGTATTCGTCCTTCATCTCGGTCGCCTCGCGCGCCACCGAGGACAGCGGCGTAATGAAGCATTCGCTGGAATAAGGCTTGCTGCTCAGGCGGCGAATCGCGACCGAGCCGGGCTGTCCGGTACCGGTCGCATGGTTCACCGCATAGTCGCCCACCGCGCGCGCCTCTTGCGCATCGATCTCGGAGACGATAGTCGGGAAGGAGCGCTGCAAATAGCCAAACGTATCGGCGCGCACGCGCACCTTCTGCCCGGCGAACGCCTCCTTCACCAGCGCCGCGAGCGTATCGCCCAACGCACCCGAACCGGACAGTTGGACATTGCCGTGCGAATCTTTTTCGCCGCTGGTCGAGATCGGGTTGCCGTCCTTGTCGGAAATGCCCTCCGATGCGGCGATCACGCAGCGACCATATTTTGCCACCGCGTCGCGTACGTCCTGTTTGAATTGCTCGACATCGAACACGCGCTCCGGCAGATAGATCAGATGCGGGCCGTCGCCCTCGGCCTGACGCGCCAACGCGGACGCCGCGGTCAGGAATCCGGCGCTGCGCCCCATCACCACGTTGACCTTGATGCCCTGCAGCGCGCGGTTGTCGCGGTCGTCGCCCATGAAGGCGAGTGCGACGAAACGCGCCGCCGAAGCGTAGCCGGGACAGTGGTCAGTGACCTTCAGGTCGTTATCAATGGTCTTGGGGATATGCACGGTACAGAAATCGTAGTTCGCCTCTTTCGCCATCTCGGCAATGATGTGGGCGGTCTCGGCGGAGTCGTTGCCACCAATGTAGAAGAAGTAGCGCACGTCATTCTTGCGGAACACTTCGAACACCTTTTCGCATTCGGCCTTACCGGGCTTGAGTCGCACCGAACCCAACGCCGCAGCCGGGGTCGTGGCGACCAGTTCGAGCTGATCGACGCTCTGCGTGGTCAGATCGATGAAGTCTTCCTTCATGATGCCGGCGATGCCGTGGCGTGCGCCGAGGATACCGGTGATATTCGCCTGCTTGCGCGCCGCCAGCACCGCGCCGACCAGCGACTGGTTGATGACCGCGGTGGGGCCGCCGGATTGCCCGATGACCATCTTGCCGACCAGTTTGTTCTGCGTAGCCATAGCGCCGTCTCCTTGTAGTGGGGTCGGAGCATTCTAATCCTCTATGCCGCTTAGCGGCATCTTCCTGCATCGTTTATAATTGCAGATTCTTAATTCCATCCATCCTGAGGAAGTCGCATGAGTCTGTTAAACGTCCGTCCCGGCAACAAGCTGCCGCAAGAATGCAACGTCATCGTTGAGATCCCGAAGCACGCCGACCCGGTCAAATACGAGGTCGACAAGGACGCCGGCGTGCTGGTGGTGGATCGCTTCATCGGCTCGCTGATGCGCTATCCGGCCAACTACGGCTTCATTCCCGAGACCATCGCCGACGACGGCGATCCGGTGGACGTGCTGGTCGTCACGCCGTTCCCCATCGTGCACGGCGCGATCATCCCCTGCCGCCCGGTCGGCGTGCTGCAGATGTCCGACGAAGGCGGCGACGACGCCAAGATCATCGCGGTGCCCACCGACAAGCTGACCCCTCTGTACCGCAATGTGCAGACCTACAAGGATCTGCCGGAGATCACGCTGGAGCAGATCAAGCACTTCTTCGAGCTGTACAAGGCGCTGGAGCCGGGCAAGTGGGTCAAGATCAGGGGCTGGGAAGGCGTAGAAGCCGCCCATACCGAAATCATGAACGGCATTGCCGCCTACAAGGCCGCAAACAACAAGTAATCCGCACAGGAGACGAATATGACCGCACGCATCATCGACGGCAAGGCAATCGCGCAGGAAGTTCGCGCCGAATGGAAGGTGCGCGCCGACGCACTGAAGGCGCGCGGCATCACGCCGGGGCTGGCGGTCATCATCGTCGGCGAAGACCCAGCCTCCAAGGTCTACGTCGCCAACAAGGTGAAGGCCTGCGCCGAACTCGGTCTGCACTCCGAGCACATCGCGCTGCCTGCCGACACCTCCGAGGCGACCCTGCTGGCGAAGATCGCCGAGCTGAACGCCGATCCGAAGATACACGGCCTGCTGGTGCAGCTGCCGGTGCCCAAGCATATCGACAGCGACAAGGTGCTGAACGCCATCAGCCCGGACAAGGACGTGGACGGCTTTCACCCGATGAACGTCGGCGCGCTGGTCACCGGCAACATGCGCTTCGCGCCCTGTACGCCTTACGGCTCGCTGATCCTGCTGCAAAAAAGCGGCGTGACTATCGAGGGCCAGCATGCGGTGGTGGTCGGCCGCAGCAACATCGTCGGCAAGCCGATGGCGCTGCTGCTGTTGCAGCACAACGCCACCGTGACGATCTGCACCTCCAAGACGGTCGACCTCGCGAAGTACACCCGCGATGCCGACATCCTGGTCGTCGCGACCGGCAGGCCCAAGATGATCACCGGCGACATGATCAAGCCGGGCGCTGCGGTAATCGACGTCGGCATCAACCGCATGGCGGACGGCAAGCTGTGCGGCGACGTGGACTTCGATTCGGCCAAGGAAGTGGCCGGCTGCATCACCCCGGTGCCGGGCGGCGTCGGTCCGATGACCATCACGATGCTGGTGGCGAACACCGTTCAGGCGGCCGAACGCGCGGCCGGGAAATAATCGCCACCCGCACAAACGAATGGAGCGACCTGTGGTCGCCCTTCGTCTTCACTAACCCCGCAGTTGCGGGGTTTTTTCATCCCGTTAAAAAAATTTCAACTTTTTCGGAACTATTCCGAAAACGGCCACTCTATGTTTGCATTGGCGCAAGCCAAAACACGTTTCTCCTCCCTGAGCGTGTAGTCTTGATTCCACAAAATGGTCAAGATGTTTCGCCCCCACTCTGCGGACTGGGGGCATTTTTTTGCCCACTCTTTTTTCAATCTCCGGTCAGGAGCCGATCAACTCGATCTTGTAGCCGTCCGGGTCGGCCACGAAGGCGATGACGGTCGTCCCGCCCTTCATCGGCCCGGCCTCGCGCACCACCACACCACCGCGCCGCCTGATCTCGTCGCAGGCGGCATAGACATCGTCGACCTCGATCGCGACATGGCCGAAGCCGGATCCCAAGTCGTAGCTCTCGACGCCCCAGTTGTGGGTCAGTTCGATCACCGCCTGACTACTCTCGTCGCCGTAGCCGACGAAGGCCAAGGTGAATTTGCCCTCCGGGTAATCCTTGCGGCGCAGCAGCTTCATGCCCAGCACGCCGGTATAGAAATCGAGGGAACGATCCAGATCGCCGACCCGGATCATCGTGTGAAGTATGCGCATAGTTTATTTCTCCGTATATCTCATCGGCACACTTTGTTGCCGAAGGGATCAATGCCGCAACGAACGCGTCTGTCGTCGTCCTTGACGCTCCCCACAGAAGAGACCGCCGAGGCGGCCGGTGCAACGGTCAGCACGCCATTGCCATCCATGCAGACGGTGTTGCCGAAGTCGTCCGTGCCGCAGCGCACCGCCTCGGCTGATGCCTGTGTCGCCAGCACAACAAGAAGCAGGACGGAGTTACGCATGACCGCTATACCGTGTCGCAGTTTGCCTTCAATAGCGCGTCGAATTCCTCGTAAGGCACCGGCTTGCCGAACAGATACCCCTGATAGAGCATGCAGCCGTTCGCTTCCAGGAAATCCCGTTGCTCCCGGGTTTCCACACCTTCCGCGATCACCCCCATACCCAAGTTTTCGGCCATGCCGATGATGGTCTGGATGATGGTCGCATCGGAGTCCTTGCAGCCGATATGCTGCACGAACGACTGATCGATCTTGAGCTGGTTGAGCGGCAGCTGAGTCAGGTAGGCCAGCGACGAATAGCCGGTGCCGAAATCGTCCATCGAGAAACTGACGCCAAACTGCCTGAGCGCCTGCATCTTGGCGATCGTATCGTCGACATCGTCGAGCACGATACTCTCGGTCAGTTCGAGCTTGAGACGTCTCGAATCGATGGCGGTGCGTTCGAGTATCTCGCTTACCTGCGCGACGAAATCGGGCTGGCGGAACTGCCGCCCGCTGACGTTGACGGCAAGCTGCAACTCTCGGGTGCGCGCATCAGCCTCCCACGCCTTGAGTTGCAGGCAAGCGTTTTCCAGCACCCATTGTCCTATTGGAATAATGAGCCCGGTCTCTTCCGCCAGCGGAATGAATTGCAGCGGCGAGATCAGCCCCCGCTCCGGATGTATCCAGCGCAGCAGGACTTCCGCCCCCAGAATGCGTCCTTCGTGATCGACCTGCATCTGGTAATAAAGATGGAATTGCTGTTTGCGCAATGCCTCGCGCAAACCGTCTTCGAGATGGGCGCGGACTTCCAGTTCCTCCTGCATCGCCGGATCGAAGAAACGCAGCGTGTTGCGGCCGGATTTCTTCGCCTCGTACATGGCCGTATCGGCCTGCTTCAGCAGCTCGTCGAGCTCAAGCCGGTAATTGATGAACAGCGTGATGCCCATGCTCGACGAACTATGGAACTCGTTGCCCTCGAGAATATAAGGACGGTTGAGCACTTCGAGCACTTTTTCGCCCACGCCCCTCGCCTGCACCGCAGCCTGCGCACTCTCGTTGCTCAGTCCTTCGAGCAGCAGTACGAATTCATCGCCGCCGAAACGCGCCACAGTGTCACCCTCGCGCACACAGGCCAGCAGACGCTTCGCCGCTTCGATCAACAACAGGTCTCCGATGCCATGCCCCTTGGTATCGTTCAGCGTCTTGAAATTATCGAGGTCGATAAACAACAGCGCACCGCCGCTCTGATTGCGCGCTCCGGTCGCAACAGCCTGCCGCAAACGATCCAGCAGCAAGCGGCGATTGGGCAACTGGCTGAGCGTGTCGTAATAGGCGAGATGATGGATCTCGTTCTCCGCCTTCTTGCGCTCGGTGAAATCGACAAAAGTGCCGACATAGTTCGTAACCTTGCCGTCCTTGCCGGTCACCGCGGTGATGTTCAGCCACTCTGGATAAACTTCTCCGTTCTTGCGACGGTTCCATATCTCGCCCTGCCAGCTGTTGTCGCGCCGCAGCGACTCCCACATGCGCAGATAGAAGTCGGCATTCTGGCGGTCGGATTTGAGCATCGACGGATTCCTGCCGATCGCCTCTTCGGCGCTGTAGCCGGTCAGGCGCGTAAACGCCAGGTTGATCCGGATGATCACGCCGCTCTCGTCGGTCACCATCATGCCCTCTTCGGTTTCGAAGGCGATCGCGGCGATGCGCAGGGCGGCCTCGCGCTCCTCCTGCACCGCCATCATGTCGTTGAAGGCATACGCCATCGCGGCGATGTCCTTGGGCCCGCCCGGTTTGGCTCGCACCTGCGACTCGCCCATCTGGGCTCGCTCCATGCTATCCGCCAACTCGCCGAGCGGACGCGCCATGTTGCGGGAAAGAAAACGGATCAGCAGCAGGAACAGCAACGCGAATGAAAGCGAGGTGGTCAGGTTAGTGACGAAGATATCCGTCGTCAGCTTGGACATCGCCTCCTTGCTCATCGCCACAGTGACGCGTCCGAGCAACTCGGGCGGGGCGGGTTCGCCGAACGGAGATTCGGAAAAGGGCTGCGAATACACCGGGGCGGCGAACAGCCATGCCTCGGAGTTCTCTACATCGAGCACGGCGGCAGCCTGCAAGCCGCTGCCATGCTCGGGCTGAGCCAGAAAACGTTTCGAATCGTCGTCGCCGCGAGACAGCAAGAGACGCCCGTCGGCATGGAATATCTTCACGCCTATCACACCAGGGAACGCCAGTGTGGCCTTCACCGCCTCTTCGGCGTTGTCGGCCGAATCGAACACCAGCGCCAAAGTGCTCTGGCGCGCCATGTTCTCGGTAACGCGCCGCCCCTGCTCGATCAGGTCGTCGCGCACCCGCTTGTTGCCCTGCCATGAGCCGACGATGGAGGAAAGCAGCGCCAGCAGCAGGATGCCGAGCGTGACCGTGATGCCCAGCTGGCGCTGGAAGGTGAGCTTGTGGAAAAACGCCGCGAACAGTCTATTCATGGCTGGCACACCTATTGTTCCGGGAACGTCATATCGAAACCTTGCGCGCGTTCGGTGTCGGCCCCGACGTGCTTGGCGGTGCGCAGGTTGACGGCGATCTGCACGGCGCGCAACGGCGTCATGCCGGAGGCATCGCCTTCGCCGGAAAGCACTTCCAGCGCAGAAACGGCCAGCCGGCGGCCCAGTTCGGCGTTGTCCGGATACATCGAAAACAGCGCGCCGCGCTTCACATGGCCGAAGCTGCTGGAGAATACCGCCAGGTTGTGCGCCCAGGATTCTTGCAGCACCAGCGGCAATACCGCGCTTTCTTCCACACTGGTGGAGTCCTGGGGCAGCCATAAGGCATCCTGACGGGAATCTGCGGCGGCGAAGATATCCTTATAGGCGCGCATCGCGCTACGCAAGTCCTGCGCTTCGTAAGCTTCCAGCTCCATTCCCCGTGCGTGCGCCGCCTCTTTTGCCAGACGGATCATCCATGCGTTCTGGCGCGGGTCGTAAACGACGAACACCCGCCGCACCCTGGGCATCATCTCTTTCAGCCGCGAGAACAGCAGCGCCGGATCCGGCGACAGAATATTCACCTGCATATTGCGCGTGTCGCCGCCATACGCCGCCGACACCCCGCCGACCACCACGCCGATGTTGCGATCCACCACGGCAGCAGCCTTCATTCCTTGCCGCCCCAATGCGATGACCACCTTGATTCCCCGACGGTGCAACGCATCGTTCAGCTCGCCGGCATTCACCTCCGCCCCTATCGCGAAAGTGCTCACCCGCCCTTTGACCTTGTCTTCGATGCCGCCGATGATTTGTGCGAATACGCTGCGATAGGGCTCGCCGATATCCGGGTAGATCACTGCGATGCTTCCAGAGGGCGGACTGCGAACAGACGCCGAGGGCTGCGCCCATGCCGTTGCGGCGCACATCAGCAGCGCCAGCAACCCGCCGGCCCGCATAAATCGGCGCACGAAAAGCGCAAAATTGGAAAGAGTAATGAACATGCTCTTCATCGTTATTATTTTGTATCGTTCAAGCTGCTCCATCATGCAAACAGCGGAATACTCCCCGGAGTCCGGTGATATCAGACTCCCTTGCCGATCCGGCTAGCGGCATCCCTGCGAGTTGACGCGAAAAACACAAACTCGCACCCAACCCATGAGAACTCCGCATCAACGTCCCGACCGTCAAATGATCCACCATAACTCTTGCGCAGAATGATAGCAGCCTTTACATTCCCCATATATGCTTCATGGGTAAAAAAATACGCCTCGCGGAAATTTCGCGGGCAGGATCGACCGGCACAGACCGGCGTACCGGTAGTCATCGGTCAACGAAAATAACGAGAAGTGTTCCACTTCACCTGGAGGAGTTTCAAGATGGGCGCCAAAGTTACGCTCGTCCACAGCCATGCAGCAACGGCTGAGGACCTATCGATATCCACACCGAATCAAGCACTGGAAGTAGCCGATCTGCTGGTCGCCTATCTGGAGCAGATAGGCATCGAATATGTATTCGGCGTACCCGGCGGCGCGATCGAGCCGCTCTACAACGCGCTGGCCAGGAGCGAACGCAGGGGAGGCATACGCCACATCCTCGCGCGGCACGAAGCCGGCGCCGCCTTCATGGCCGACGGCTACGCCCGCGAAACCGGCAGGATCGGCGTGTGCTGCTCCACCTCCGGCCCCGGCGCCACCAACCTGATCACCGGCATCGCCTGCGCCTACGAGAACAATGTCCCGCTGCTGGCGATCAGCGGTCTTCCGGCTCTGCCCACTTTCGGCAAGGGCGCGTTTCAGGAATCGTCCGGCATCGGCGTCAACGTATTCGCGATGTTCGACCACTGCACCCGTTACAACGCCATGGTGACTCACCCGGATCAGTTCGAACGCAAACTGGCCAATGCCCTGATGGCGGCGCACCAAGACCCCGGCGGCCCGGCGCATCTGGCGATCCCGCTGGACATCCTGCGCAGCCAGACGCCGAGTGCCATCCCCAGTTACAAATTAGCGACCTTGCTCGAACAAGACCCCATTCTGGTCGACGAACGCGCGGTGCAACAGCTATACGACGAACTGCGGCACTCGCCGCGTGTCGCATTCCTGATCGGCGCTTCTTGCGGCAACGCCATCGAAGCGATCATGGAGCTGGCCGAACTGACCGGCGCACTGTTCGTCACCACCCCCGACGCCAAGGGCTACGTCAATCCCCGCCATCCGGCCTATTGCGGCGTATTCGGTTTCGGCGGCCATGCCAGCGCCAATGCCCTGATGTCCGGCGCTCCGGACATCGTACTGGCGTTCGGCACCGGCTTCGGCGAACTGGCCAGCAGCGGCTGGTGCGATTCCCTGCTCAACAACCGATTGGTGCATATCGACAACTCCGAAAAGAACCTGATGCGTTCGCCGATGGCCATGCTCCATGTGCGCGGCCATATCCGCACGATATGCGAACGCCTGACGAGACTGCTGAAAGCGGCCGGCACCTCCGGCTTCGAAAAACAGCAAGGCGGGGCCGTATTGCAATCGCCCGCAAGTTACGACTCCGATGCCACTCCGATCAAACCGCAGCGCCTGATGAAAACGCTGTCGGAACGCTGCCCGCCCAACACCCGGTTCGTCTCCGACATGGGAAACAGCATCGTATGGACGACGCATTACCTGCAGCCCCACAACCGGCGCCTGCGCCAGCGCCCCGCCCTGAAAGAGCAGGGACTGCGCTCGGGCACAGCCAGCTGGCTGCGCCTGATAATGGACTTTTGCCCCATGGGCTGGAGCCTGGGTGCGGCGGTGGGCACCGCACGCGGCAATCCGAACTGCCCGGTGGTCTGCATCGTCGGCGACGGCACGTACTTGATGAGCGGGCAGGAGATCACCGTGGCGGCGATGGAAAACCTTACCGTCATCTTCATCGTGCTCAACGATGGCGCACTGGGCATGGTCAAACATGGGCAGCGCATCGCCAAAGCCGAAGCCATCGGCTACCAGTTGCCCCAGGTGGACTACTGCATGCTCGCCGCATCCATGGGCATCCCCGGTCACATCATCCGCTCGCCGCAGGAACTCGACGCCCTCGATTTCGATGCGATCCTGAAGCACAAGGGGCCGACGTTGCTCGACGTGCGCATCGACAGCGAGGAAGTTCCGCCTATCGGCATACGCATGAAAACGCTGGGGTCCCTTAAATAAGTATGCAAGTTTTCGCGCCCATATCCAGCACACAGGAAAACGGGCCATTTTCGTCTCGATGCAAGAGTTGCGTACAAGAGCGCTCGACATTTATGACATATAAAAAATGCTTGAATAAACAATCGTACGGAATGCATACTGCGTGCGATTTCGTCTTTCATTCAAAATTATAATGTGGGTGAATAATCTCACACGGAGGAAGAAATGAAATACCGCCGCCAACTTCTGTTCGCGCTACCGCTGCTACTGCAAGCACATCTTGTCTTCGCCGAAACCGACGAGGAAAACGAATTGGCGCTGATCTACGGCAGCAGACCACTCGTCTCCATCGCCAGCGGGAGTGACCTTGCATTGAACCGCGCGCCCGCCGTGGCATCGGTAATCACTGCCGAGGACATCAAATCCATGGGCGCGAAAGACATGGACGAAGTGCTGGAAACCGTGCCGGGAATTCACGTTTCACGCTCCGCGATTAACTACGCCTCTGTGTACCAGATACGCGGCATCTCCAACAACTCGACCAACCCCCAGGCGCTGATGCTGCAAAACGGCATTCCGACCAACTCCATCTATCGCGGCGACAAGGGCAAGTCCTGGGGCGGCCTGTCGCTGGAGAATGTCGCCCGCATCGAAATCATCCGCGGCCCAGGCTCGGCGCTATATGGCGCCGACGCATTCTCCGGCGTGATCAACATCATCACCAAAACGGCGGCGAATGCGCCGGGCACCGAATTCGGCGTACGCGCCGGCTCGTTCAACTCCAAAGACGCATGGATACACCACGGCGGCAAGCTGAACGAAGCCGTGGATATCGCCGCCTACCTGCATATCGGTCGCACCGACGGCTTCAAGGAAATCGTTAGCGTCGATGCGGCGACCCGTCTCGACAATATATTCAATACCAATGCCAGCCTGGCCCCGGGACCGGTCAACACCGGCTTCGACGCCGTCGATGCTCATGTCGATTTCGGTTACGAAAAATGGCGCCTGCGCGGCGACTACAAACAGCGAAGCAACGTGGGCACCGGCGCGGGCATTTCCTCCGCGCTTGATCCGGTGGGCAAGGATAACAACGAGCGTATCTCCGCCGATCTCACTTGGAAAGACCCGCAGTTTTCCCAATACTGGGGACTGGGCTTCACCGGCAGTTACCTCAACCATGCCGAAGTAGCGGATAACTACAACATGTACCCACCCGGCACACGACTCCCCACCGGGCTATTCCCGAACGGCATGATAGGTTCTCCCGCCCGATGGGAACGACAAACGAGGATATCCGGCTACGCCACCTATTCCGGCTTTACCGACCACAGCCTGCGTTTCGGCGCGGGCCATGAAGACTTGGACTTGTACAGGGTGAGAACCGTCAAGAATTTCCTGTTGAATGCCACTGGCGTACCCATACCCACCGGGCCGGTGATCGACTACGGCACCATCCAGCCTCATCAGTTGCCGCACCGCAGACTCAACAATTATCTCTATGCCCAGGATGAGTGGAATTTTGCCCGCGACTGGATGCTGACCGCCGGCTTGCGCCACGACCAGTATTCGGACTTCGGCGGCACCACCAACCCGCGCCTTGCTGTGGTATGGGACGCAGCATACAACCTGACCGCAAAATTGCTCTACGGCAAAGCATTCCGCGCTCCGGCGCTTCTAGAGCAATACGGCGTCAACCCTTCCGGCAACGGCAACCCAAACCTGAAGCCAGAAACCATAGAGACGATGGAAGCCGCCATCGCCTGGCAGGCGACCCTGAACACCCAAGTGAACCTGAACCTGTTCCGCTACAAGATAAAGGACACCATCCGCACCGTGGCCAACGCCACAGCCGGGACCGGGTCCACTTTCCAGAACACCGGTGCGCAGCGCGGAGACGGCATGGAACTGGAAGCCGTGTGGGATGCCAGCGGCAAGTTGCGGCTCACCGGCAACTACGCCTGGCAGCGTTCCATCGACGAGGTCACCAATCAGGATGCCAGCTACGCCCCTCGCCACCACATCAACCTGCGCGGCGACTGGCAATTGGCCTCCGGCTGGCTGCTCGCCCCGCAGGTCAATTGGGTCGCGGACCGCAAACGCCCCAGCGGCGACACCCGCCCGCAAGTGCCGGACTACACCACAGTGGACCTGACGTTGCGCACCTCTCGCAGCATGAAGCAATGGAACTTCTCCGCTTCGGTGCGCAACCTGTTCGACGCCACGGTGCTCGAACCCAGCGCCGCGCCGGGTACAGCCCTGCCCAACGACCTGCCGATGGCACCGCGCTCCTTGTGGCTACAGGCGGACTATAAGCTGTGAGGATCATTCAACTCGCCGCGGCGCGCGCCTCCATCTGATTTAACCCCGCCTGCGGCGGGGTTTCCATAATGTTCGACTCTCTTCGAATGGACATCTTACCCAGCACCCATTACCACCATCCGCTCGTCAAGCAGTTCAACAGCGAGCACCCCGCCGGATCAAAGGAAATCGACCTCTCCGAGCAGGCATTGATTGCCGAGGCGCGCCGAATAACCGGACTGGAGCGTTTCGGCGACGACGATTTTCTTCCGCCGTTGCGAACGCTGCTCGACGCCATCGAGAACGAGGCCAATCTCAACCCGTTCGGTCGCCACATCGCCAGGACGCGCACCCTGCAATCGCTCACCAACCGGCTTTGGGCCAACGCCAGCTTCGAGGCGCATCCCGACATTCGGCAACGCAAAATCGCCGCACCGGTCATCATCGTCGGCCTCCACCGCTCCGGCACCACGCGATTGCAGCGCATGATGGCGACCGACCCGCGCCTGCAACATCTGACCACATGGGAAGGGATCAATCCTGCCCCGCGTCCGAACCTGCCCGATGCAGGCCGCACGGCGCGCTACGAGGAGGTAAAGGAAGCGATCTCCACCCGGCATGCCGTTTATCCCGGAGCATTGGCCCACCCGATGGGCGCCGACTGGCCGGAAGAAGAAATGCTGCTGCTCAATCACTCCTTCAGTGGTTTTTCTGCGCTAGGGCTGTACCATCTCCCCAGTTATTACCGCTGGTTCCTTTCCGACGACAAACAGGCAGGCTACCGCTACATGTCGGACCTGATGAAACTGATTTCCCGGTCCCGCAACGAACCGGAAGAAAAGCGCTGGCTATTGAAAAATCCCCAGCACATGCTCGACCTGCCCACGCTGATGCAGACATTCCCCGACGCCAAGCTGGTCTTCATGCACCGCGATCCGCTCAAGACAGTGGGCTCCATCATGTCATTGAGTTGGCATTTCGCCGTGCAGCACACCGACCAGCCCTGTCGCGCCGCGACCCGCGACATCTGGATGGACTTCTACGAACAGATGGCGCGACGCTGCATTGCGGCACGCGAAGACATCCCTGCCGCACAGCAACTCGATGTCCACTACGCCGACATGAATCGCGACTGGCGCGCGACGATGCGCCGCATCTACCAATTCGCCGATATGGAATTCGATTCCGCTACCGAAAACGCAATGGCCGCATGGCTCGCCGCGAGCGAACGCGAAGGACTGCACAACGGCCATCGCTATGCGCTGGAAGACTTCGGTACGACAACGGAAGAAGTCGATGCACGCATGAAGTTCTACCGCGAGCGGTACGACATCTCCCATGAAAGCGAAAGAAGATAACGGAATCCCCACTATCTCGCGTTGCCCGCAAAGCCGCCGCCATGACATGCTTTCTCCGCGATGAAAATCACTAGGTTTCGCGCCGGCTGCTCAGACTGACGACCAACACGCCAGCCAGCACCAGCGCCGAGCCTGCAATCTGCAACAACGAAATGCGCTCGCCCAGGAACACATACGCCATGTAGATCGTGCTGACCGGCCCTGCCGTGCCGATCAGCGACGCGCTGCCCGAGCCGATGCGGCGGATGGCGAAGGACAACAGGAATACCGGCAGCACCGTCGAAAATATCGCCATCGCAATGGACAGCTCGTACACGCGCAACGGCAGATCGAGCGCACCCAACGGACGCATCAATACGAACTGCAATACGCATGCCGCACTCGCGACCTGCGATGCATAGGCCGTGAAGCGCAACGCCCCGATGCGCGCAATGGCATGTCCCGCCCCCACCAGATAGATCGCGTAGGACAAGGTGCTGGCGAACACCAGCGCCGCACCCAATACGACGCCGCCCTCCGTCACGCCAACGTCGTGCAGGAACACCAGCGCGATCCCGGCATAGCTCAGCAGCATCGCCGCGACGATGCTTGCGGTGATGCGCCGCTTGAATACCCATGCGGCGAGGATCACCGTCATCGTCGGATAGAGGAACAGGATCAAGCGCTCCAGGCCGGCGGAAATATATTGGAGCCCGAGGAAGTCGAGATAGCTGGCAAGGTAATAGCCGACCAGTCCCAACCCCAGCACCAGCAAACGGTCATGCGTGTTCAGCGGCTCGGCATGCTGCCGCTTCGCCCAGACCGCCACGCCAACGAAGAACGGCGCGGAGAACGCCATGCGCAAGGCCAGCAGCGTCACCGCATCCACGCTGTCCAGATACGCCAGCTTCACCAGGATCGCCTTCGCCGAAAAGCCGACAGCCGCGAGCAGCGCGAAGACAACGCCGAGAATCGCATCCCGATTGACGATGGTGCTGCGTGTTTGACTTGCCATGATGTGAAGACCCCGAGTGATGGACTAACGCGGGTCTCGGGCTCAAGCAACTACGGAAGACCCGCAGTTGCCCGGTTAAAAAGCTGACGTTAAAACAGGAGCGCGCTGCGGCAGTGGACTAGCGAGGCTAGCCACAGTCGCTTGGCGATGATGGATTCGGCGGAGATGGGTTGCGTTTGCATGGGGACGGAATATACGGAGGGACGGGAGCGCGGTCAACAACCGCCCCCGTTCGATCCGCAACCTTATCTGGAATAAGCTGCCGTAAGCTTCGCCGTACCCAAGCCCGTCGCGTGCAGCATAAAACCGATCAGCGCGGCGCTGGCATCTTCCGGCACGTCGAGCTTGTCCACCTTCAGCGCATGCACGGTGAAAACATAACGGTGCGGCTTGTCGCCCGGCGGCGGACAAGCACCGCCAAAATTGCGCGCGCCGAAATCATTACGGCCTTGTTTCGCGCCCTCCGGCAAAGCGGCTTGCACCACGGCGGAGGCGGGCAAGCCCGTCGAAGTGGAGGGAATGTCGTACACCACCCAATGCCACCAGCCGCTGCCGGTAGGCGCATCGGGATCGTATACCGTCACCGCAAAACTGCG
Source organism: Gallionellales bacterium GWA2_60_142 (assembly GCA_001801085.1). GTDB lineage: Bacteria > Pseudomonadota > Gammaproteobacteria > Burkholderiales > Gallionellaceae > Gallionella. The sequence continues at coordinate 17,878 of MGWR01000022.1, forward strand.
CGTGCCTGCCGGTGCGTGTTTCCAGTTCAACGCGGGAGAAAGATTGCCGCCCTCGCAACCGAAGCCTTTGTAGACTTGCGCAGCCGACATCGTCCGCCCCTCCGCCACCTCCGGGCTGGACAACTCGAACGCCCAAGCGCTGCCTGCCAGCAACAGGGATGAAACAACTCCAACAAAAATACGCTGCATGAATTTCTCCTTTGAGTGGTTGCGATGGAAGCAGTGTAGTGCGAGGCAACGATGCGAAACGCTCAACAAGAGGCGTGGAACGCTCAATCGTCCTCCCCTCTCCCGCAGGCGGGAGAGAGGGTGGGATGAGGGACGGTAATTTAAAACCAGTTTATGCGGTACTCGCAGCCCCTCATCCCCGCCCCTTCGCCCGCCCACGGGAGAAGGGAGAAAAACAAAATCTCACAAACTATTCGCTACCTCAGCCGGATCGATCCCGAAGCGCCCGATAAAGTTGCGACGAAAACTGGGAATGGAGCGGTAGCCATGATCCATCGCCACCGCCTTCACCGGCTTGCGCGTCACCTGCAATTGCACCAATGCCGAATGCAGTCGCGCTTCCTGGATCAATGCGCGCAACGAAGTTCCTTCGGAAACGAGACGCCTGCGCAAGGTTGCGCCGCTGATACAAAACAACTCTTCGAAATGCGCGGAAGCCCATACGCGCGCGGGGTCGGCAGACACCGCCAACCGGATGCGCGCAGACAGACTCGGATCATGCGCCTGAATAAACTGCCCGTACCCGGCGCGAAACAGCGCCAGCAAAATGCCGAGCAGACGGTAGTTGCGCAATGCCGTATCCGTCGCATCCGCATCCCCGATGTAGGCCAGCAGCGACTCCATCACCGCAGGCAGCTCGCCCACACTCACCGCCTCGCCCTGCACCGGCATCGCCCCGAGCAACAAACCGCGCGCCATGCTCACCACCTCCCACGGGAACGGGATCGCCCACGCGCGATACGGCGTGACACCATCAGGAATATTCTCGATATCGGCCTGCATGGCGAAATGCGTCATCAGGAATTGCCCCGTCGTGCACTCCCATGTCGCGCCCCCGGCATGGAGGCGCTTCATGCCCGACAAAGGAATCATCAGCAACGGTATATCGCAAGCCACGGCATGCAGCCGGTAGCGATGCAGCGCGACGGTGGCGCTGGCGCTGGCGGCAAGGCTGGATTGTTCGAGCGCGGCGGCGAGTTGGCGGATGGATTGAGTGGCTTGGTTGTTAAGGTTGGCAGCTTGTTGCATGGCAATATTTCAATCAATCCGTCAATTTATCTTCGGCAGCACCAGAAAATCAGACGAGAGCTGACGGTGATGTTTGATCGACAACAGCAATCACCAGCATTCTGAAACGGTAAGCTATATCGTTTAATAGCGGAACAAGTGGAACCACCAAACTCGAAATAGATACCACCATTTACGAAATAGATTCGAGTGATAGCCAATTTGTATGGTTGGAGAGTTTTGAGTCGTTGTGCGCGCATAAGCACCCACAACTTCTATGTTTGTAAAATCTACATAAACTTCAAAACTCGCTCTTGGCTCAAGCTTCGTTTCCCCAGAGAAAGTTACATTTGCTTGATCCGACAAACCATCATTTACAAAATAGGAAGGTAATGAAAAAAGCTCACCACTACTCAGCACAAACCCGTAGTCGTGCAGTTCGATAGGATGCTTGCTAGTGTTCACAACATACATCCCTTCTCCAGGAGAAATCGGTGGCTCAAGGCAACCAAGCTTGACCAGCACTCTGTCTCGCCGATCAAGTACCTGCCAAAAAAATGATTGAAGTCCCGTCAAGGCAGCCACGACTGCCCCAACAAACGTTACCCATTTGACTAAATCATCCATAGTAGCTTTATGTGAAAGTGATACTTGGTCCCCCTAGCCCGCCAACCCCACATAAACATTCTGCACATCGTCGTCCGCATCCATCGCTTCGAGGAACGCTTCCACTTCTTCGCGCTCGGCGTCGCTGCCCAGCGTGACGGGATTCTTCGGGCGGTAGCCCAGTTGTGCGGAGACAACGGTGAAGCCCTGCGCGGGCAACGCCTTGCACACGGCGTCCAGATCGGTGGTGTCGGTGATGAACAGGGTTGCGCCTTCTTCGGAGGGTTCGAGGTCTTGCGCGCCCGCTTCGATGGCGGCGACTTCGGGGTCAGAGTCTTTCGAGTTCGGCGTCGCTTCGATCATGCCGACGTAGCTGAAGTCCCACGAGACCGAGCCTTCCGCGCCGAGCTGGCCTTTGCGGAACAGCACGCGCATGCTGGACATGGTGCGGTTGATGTTGTCGGACAGGCATTCGACGATAACGGGTACGCGGTGCGGCGCAAAGCCTTCGTAGACGAGACGCTCCAGTTGCGCGCCGCCATCCAGCAGGCCCGCGCCCTTCTTGATCGCGCGCTCCAGCGTGTCCTTGGGCATGGATGCCTTCTTGGCCTGCTCGACCACCAGACGCAGGCGCGAATTCAGGTCGGGATCGGCGCCGCCCTTGGCGGCGACCATGATTTCCTTGGACAGCTTGCCGAAAATTTTGCCCTTGGCGTTCGCTGCGATTTCCTTATGTCTGGCTTTCCACTGTGCGCCCATGTCGATTCTCTATAGCTTGAATGAAGAAGACGCGCATCTTGCCTCAACTACTGCCGCGCTTCAATCTCGAACTCGGATCAGAATGACCAGGTCAGTTGTGCACTGGCGCGATCGCCCAGGTTGGCGGCGATAGTTTGTGCGTTGTTAAGCGAAGCGCCGGCGGCGATTGCTGCGGGGTTGGAGACTTTCATCGCGCGCCATTCGTAATTGAAAATCACGTGAGTGGCGGGATTAACAAAATATTGCAGGCCAAGCGTGGTGGTCGCGAACTCGCGTTCGTTGGCGAGGGTTTGTTTCATGAAGTCCAGATAGTCGTAACGCAGATCGACTTCCCATTGCGGCAGGAAGCGCCAGCCGCCTTCCAGATACCAGCCGCCGGCCTTTTCGTTCACGCCGACGACGAACGGCTGCCCGACGAAGGGCGGCGTCTGGCCGCCGACGATCATGCCGGCGGCGCGCAGGTATTCCGCCGAGGCGCGGTAGTTGCCCTGCAGGTATTTGAGTCCCACTCCTTCGCGCACCAGTGCGTATTGCTGCGTGCCGAACAAACGCGAACCGTCCTGCCGCCAGACGTACGCACTGAAGTCTTCGCGGTTGGGCCCTTTGCCTCCAAGCAGATAAGAAGCCTGAAAGCGCAACGTCAGGTCCTTGCGGCCGTCGCTGTCGTGCAGCCGGTCGATGGAATCGCCGTTGGACAACATCGCGGCATAGGAGTACTCCCACTGGCCGCGGTTGAACGTGTCGAAAACCTGCACGCCCCAGTCGCGATAGCCGGAGAAGCCGCTGGTCAGGCTGGCAAAAGAAGCGCCGGCGGGATTGACCGCGCCGTTTGCCTGCACCGGCAGCCCCACCAGCAGGTACAGCACCGCGTTGGAGTTGTACACATAGGGCGCGGATACGTTGACGGCCTGCAATGCCTCCTCGCCGGTGGGCAGCTTGAACAGGCCGGCGCGCATGCGCGCACCGGGAATGAAGCTGAAGGTCAGCGATGCATCGGTCAGCATCACGTCGCTGTAATAGGTCGTGCCGTTCTGCCCGGCGTCGAGCGCGACGAAATAATTGATCTCGTCCGTGAGCCCGCCGCGCGCGCCCAGTCCGGCGCGCAATATCTGAAACTGCTGCGGGCTCTCCAGGTTCGGCCAGTTGAGGTTGAGTGCGGAATACTTGCCGTTGTGTACTGCGGCCGCCCCCTGCAGCTTGGTCACCGGCCGGGCGTCGATGTGGGTGTAGGTCGGCTGGACGAAGCCGAAATACCTGAACGCGGGCGCATCGGGCGCCTCGTTGCCTTGCAACTGCAGCCAGTTGGTCGCCTGCGCGGAAGCGGAGGCGACCAAAGCCAGCAAACCGATGACGACTCTCATGTCATGCCTCCACGTTCCAGCAGTTTGACGAATTCGACTGCCGGAACCGGCCGGCTGTACAGATAGCCCTGCACTTCGTCGCAGCCGTAGTTGCGCAGGAAGGCAAGTTGCTCATCCTTCTCGACGCCCTCGGCGATGACCTTGAGCTGCATGGTATGCCCGAGCTGAATGATCGCGCGGACGATGGCGGCCGAATCGGCGTCTTCAGTCAGGTCGCGCACGAAGGACTGGTCGATCTTGAGCTTGTCGACGGCCAGCCGCTTCAGGTAGGTCAGGCTGGAGTAGCCCGTGCCGAAGTCGTCGATGGACAGCTTCACGCCCATGTCCTTCAGGCTATGCAACGTCCTGATCGCGATATCGATATCCTGCAGCAGAATGGATTCGGTGAGCTCCAGCTCCAGCAGCTCAGCGGGCAGGCCGGTCTGGTGCAGCACTCTGGTCACGGTGTCGACCAGCGTGCCGCGCTTGAATTGCAGCGCGGACAGGTTAACCGCCATCGCCAGCGCATGTCCCTGTTCGCGCCATGCCTGCGCCTGACGGCAGGCCTCCTGCAGCACCCATTCGCCGATAGGAATGATCAGGCCGCTACGTTCCGCCAGCGGGATGAAACGCCCCGGCGGTATCAGTCCCAGTTCCGGATGCTGCCAGCGCACCAGCGCCTCGACGCCGACGATGCGTTCGCCGCCGATGTCGACCTGCGGCTGGAAGTGCAACAGGAACTCCCGGTTGTTCAGCGCATTGCGCAACTGTCCCTGCAGATGAAGTTGTTCCTGCGCATCGATATTCATCTTCTCCGAGAAGAAGCGGTAAGTGTTGCGGCCGCTGTCCTTGGCCTGGTACAGCGCGGTGTCCGCGTCCCTGAGCAGGGTGTCGAACTCGCGGCTGTCGAGCGGATACAGGCTGATGCCGACACTGAACGAGGTGTTGAGCGAGTAGTTGTCGATCTCGAACGGGTCGGTGAACACCTCGACGATGTGCTGGGCGATGCCGCCAATCGCGCCGAGATCGCTCAGATGCGGCAACAGCACGATGAACTCGTCGCCGCCCTGGCGGCTGATGGTGTCGCTATCGCGCAGGCATCCGCGCAAACGCTCGACGACCTTGACCAGCAGCTGGTCGCCGAAGTTATGCCCCAGCGTGTCGTTGACCTGCTTGAAGTTGTCCAGGTCGAGGAAAAGCATCGCCACGCCGGAATGGTCGCGGTCTGCCTGAGCGATGGCCTGTTCGAAACGGTCGCGCAGCAACACCCGGTTGGGTAAACCGGTCAATATGTCGTGGTGCGCCAGGAATTCCAGTTTCCGTTCGGCCGCCTCGTGCTCGGCGCGGGTGCGCAGCGTCTCGATGCCGTAGGCCAGGTCGTTGGCCATTTCTTCGAGCAACTTGACTTCCTCTCGCTCGAAGGCCCCGGTCTCGGAGGAATAGATCGTCAACGCGCCGAGCACATGCTTCTTGCCGTTCAGCGGCAGCCCGATACTGGAGCGGTAGCCATGCGCCAGCGCGGTTTCGCGCCACAGGGCCGCACGAGGATTGGAAGCGTAATCCTGGTTGATGTCGGTCAGCCCGGTGCGTATCGCGGTGCCGGTCGGCCCTCGCCCGATCTCGATGTCGGCCCAGGACAGCTCCAGGCCGTCCAGATAGTCTTGCTCGTCGCCATACTGGGCGACCGTGCGCACCGATTTTCCTTCATCGTGCTCGGCGTATCCCACCCAGGCCATGCGGTAGCCGCCGCTTTCCACCACCAGACGACAGATGTCGTCCAGCAGCTTGTTTTCTTCCACCGCATGCACCAACGTGGTGTTGCAGTCGCTCAACAACTTGAGCGCGCGGTTCAGCCGCTGCTGGGCATGCTCGGCGTGCTTGCGTTCGGTGATGTCCTGGGCCGCGCCGATCAGACGGGTGGTGACGCCCTGCGGGTCCTTTTCGATCTTGAAACTCACCGAAATCCAGCGCGCCGAACCATCCGGACACAGGATGCGCACCTCGGTCTGCGCCATGAAATCCGGATCGTGTGCATGCAATGCCTGGCGGATATGCTCCTCCACCAGATGCGCGTCTTCCGGATGCACCCAGCGCCGGGCAAAATCTTCCGGATGCAGGCGATAACCGCCAAATTGCTCGACGGTGGCATGATGGAGGGAAAAATACTGGTCGTTGAGCACGAGTTCGTCGCTGCCCGCCTCGTATTCCCAATAGCCGAGACGGGTGATCCGCAACGCCTCGGAAAGGGAAGCCTCGCTTGCGCGCAACGCGGCTTCGGTGCGCAGGCGCACGTCCAGCATTTCGTTGAATTCCTGCGCCACCTCGCGAATCTCCGGCGGACCGGCCAGCTCGGCTCGCGCATCCTGTCGTCCTATCCGGATCGCCCGTGCGACCGACGCCAGCGCGCCGACAGGACGGGTTATCCGGCGCGCGATCATCCAGGCCACGCCCAGAATGAACAGCAGACTGAGAGAGCCGAGCACCGCATTGCGCATCAGCGCTTCGCGCAGCTCGCCATAAGTGGTCTTCGTCGGGATGCCTACGAAAGCATACCAGCCGGATCCCTGGATGGGGGTGACGGAATAGAACCGGCTTATCCCATCCGCCCCTGTCGCTTCGATCTCCCCGTCCTTGACCTCCAGCACCCTGCGCACCTGTTCGTTGCCGCTCAGATCCTTGCCTACCCATTTCTCGGTATCGAGATTGCGCCAGACGATCACGCCTTTCGCCGTCACCACGCCGACCACCGTATCCGGTTGCAGCGGCGCATTGCTAAGGTTGGGCTCATACAGCGCAAGATCCAGCGGCAGGCCGAGATAGCCGGTCTTGCGGCCCATATCGTCGCGGATAGGGTAGGTCAGCACCGTCACCCAGCGTCCGGTGATCGGGCCGTAAAACGGATCGCTGACGACCAGCCCGTCCTCGACCATCGTGCGCGGGAACCACGGCGACCTGGCGATGGACACCGGCTTGCCGCCCGGCTGGGGCACCGCCGAACAGACTGCCGTGCCCTTCAGGTCGATCACCGTCATGTTGGCCGATCTGGGGAACAACTGGCGGAAGTCCCACAATATCTGATCGCACTTGCGGCCATCCACCTGGCGGATGATCGGCCGCTTGGACATCTGAACCAGCAGGTCGCGATTGTTCTTCAGCACCCTGTCGACATCGGACGCCGCAATCACCGCCAGCGTGCGTGCCATCGCCTTGGCCTCTTCGACCTGATGCCGGGCATCGTCGAAGACGGTGTAGGCAAAAATCGCGATCATCGGCAACGCAAAGGCCGCCACCAGGGCCAGCAACTGCGCGCGTATCGTGAGGAACGATTTCATTTTGAATCCGGTAATTGGGGAGATCGAAAGGCGTGCTCGTCGCCCTTCTGCAGACACAAAACAAGCGCTGGCATCATACCCCAAATACCTTCGCAGATTTATCGGGGTTATCCCTTAATCTGCGCCATTCGCCGCGTCCTCGACCACCCGCAGGAATTCGTCGCCGTACTTCGCCAGCTTTGCCTGGCCGATGCCGGTTATTTTCCCCATGTCGTCCAGCGTCTGCGGCTTGCAATTGAGTATCTCCAGCAAGGTGCTGTCGTGGAAGATCACATAGGGCGGCACGCCCTGTTCGCGCGCGAGTTCCATACGCTTAGCCTTCAGCGCCAGCCACAAGGGATCGTCGCCCGCGCCGGCAAAAGGTTCGCGCGACTTCGCGCCACGCTCGGCACGCTGGGACTTGCGCTTGACCGGGTCGGCATCGCGGCGCAGCCACACTTCCTGCAACCCTTTCAGCACCGGGCGCGCGGCCTCGGCCAGCCTCAATCCGCCGTAGGCTTCCATGTCGACGTTGATGTATCCGGCGGCAACCAGCTGGCGATAGACGCTGCTCCATTGCTGCTGGGTGAGCGTGCTGCCGATGCCGAAGGTGGACAGTTGCCGGTGGCCGAACTGCTCGACCTTGGGTGTTTCCTTGCCCAGCAGCACGTCGATCAGGTGGGCGACGCCGAAGCGCTGTCCGGTGCGGTACACGCAGGACAGCGCCATCTGCGCAGCCTGCGTGGCGTCCCAGGTATCGACTGGTTCGAGACAGTTGTCACATTGAGCGCAATCGCCCAGATGCTCCTCGCCGAAATAACGCAAGATGGTCTGGTGGCGGCAGTCGGTGGATTCGCAAAAGCCCAGCAGCGCATCGAGCTTCTGCAGTTCGACGCGTTTGCGCTCTTCGGGTGCATCGCCGGACAGCAGCATCTGCCGCATCGACACGACATCGCCCAGCCCGTAGGCCATCCACGCATTCGCCGGCAGGCCGTCGCGCCCGGCGCGACCGGTCTCCTGATAGTAGCCTTCCATGCTCTTGGGCAGATCGAGGTGGGCGACGAAGCGCACGTTGGGCTTGTCTATGCCCATGCCGAACGCGACCGTGGCGACCATGATCACACCTTCTTCGCGCAAGAAGCGGCGCTGGTTAGCGTTGCGCGTAGAAGCATCGAGTCCGGCGTGATAGGGCAAGGCATCCCAGCCCTGCTCCTTGAGCCAAGCAGCGGTCTCCTCGACCTTCTTGCGCGACAAACAATACACGATGCCCGCGTCGTTCGGATGTTCGGTTTCGAGAAAGGCCTGCAACTGCTGGCGCGCGTTGTTCTTCAGCGCGACGCGATAGCGGATGTTGGGCCGGTCGAAGCTGGAAACGAATTGCTGCGCCTGCTCCAGCGCCAATCGCTCGACGATCTCGCGCCGCGTCGGCGCATCGGCGGTCGCGGTCAGCGCGATGCGCGGCACCGAAGGAAAGCGTTCGTGCAGCACCGTCAGCGCGCGGTATTCGGGGCGGAAGTCGTGGCCCCATTGGGAGACGCAATGCGCTTCGTCGATGGCGAACAGCCCTATGCCGTTCTCCTCGCTCAAACGCTCCAGCAGACTCAGAAAGCCCTCGGTCATCAGCCGCTCGGGCGCGACATACAGCAGCTTCAGCTCTCCGCGATTGATCTGCCGGTACACCTCGCGCGCCGAATCGGCATCGAGGCTGGAGTTCAGAAAGGCAGCCTGCACGCCCAGCTGCTTCAGCGCATCGACCTGATCCTGCATCAACGCGATCAGCGGCGACACCACGATGCCGACACCGGGACGCAGCAACGCGGGTATCTGGTAGCACAGCGACTTGCCGCCGCCGGTGGGCATCAGCACCAACGCATCGCCGCCCGCTACGACATGCTCGACGATAGCCTGCTGCGCACCGCGGAATGAGGCATAACCGAATACGTCGTGAAGAACTTGTTGCGGGGAATTTGTTGTCATTTCAGTCCGGCCTTCTCAAGCTCGATATTGACTCACGCAAAGCCGATACGCTCCTGTTCGAGGCACAAGGTCGGCGCGATGCGGTTATGACGCAAGTCCTTGTAAAGCGGTCGTAATTCATTGCGTGTAACCGGCTTCCTGCTGGCTGCGCACGGCAAGAACAAAAACAGTGTCGATTTCGACAACATAACGGTACAAGGCCACATAGCCGTGCGAACTGCGCCCGATCACCAGTTCTCGCTTGTCGTTATTGGCTGGACGACCTATCAAGGGGTTGTACACCAGCACGTTGAGGGCCGCGATGATCTCCCGAATGCGCAACGCCGAATTTTCAACCTGATATTGGGCAAGGTGATCGAGGATGCGCTCGAAATCATCCCCCGCTTCCGCGGCCAATTCGATGCGCGACATTTTCAGCGTGCCAGCTTGCGAGCCTGCGGACGTTTTACCGTCTTACCGGCGAGACGCTCTTCCAGATAACCGCGCATCTCCTCCCACGGTATCGTTTCCCCGGAGGATGCGATATGCGCGTAACGATCCTCGGCAACCGCATCGAAATCGGCACGCAACTCATCCTGCTTGGCCTTTTCCGCAATGGCTTCGAGAATGAAGCCGTGCGTGCTTGTGCCGGCGCGTTTCGCCGCTGCGGCAACGCGGGTTTTCAGGTCTTCCGGCAGACGTATGGTAGTCGTGGACATAGTAGTCTCCAAAGGAAAAGGTACGCGCAAACTGTAGCACACCAGCGCTACAGCCCGCCATGTTTCCATGCGATTTCACCGACCGTCATCACAGCAAGCGCCATGCGGGATGGCTGCGGCGCAGGGATTCCAGGGTGACGTAGTCGAGGCTCATGGCTTGTCATCGTCAGACCCGATGCTGCCCCACTCCCAAGGCTCGATCAAGGCATTCGACTCCAGCCCCCAGTGCTCGATATCGGCATGAGTGTACTTGCATGGATGTTTTGCCCGATAACCCGATTCGTCGGCAAGAAACCGCTCGATAAAACTGTTGATTGCCGCAATGGTGAGATAAGGCACATCCAGCGTGGCATGCAGCCCAATGCCATAAGAATAATCGCGGTGCAGCGTCCATTCCTCATACACCTGTATCGTCCCTTCGTCGGCAATGAGCGGCAGTTGGGCTTGCACCCACTCCATGCGCGTCAGACCGGACAAGGCCGGGTAGCGCACGGGTTCGCGCTCGGGAACGACATAGTTTCCCGAAACCGGGTCTTTTACCATTCGGTCAAGCAGGCTGGGTTCGATATCCGGTGCGAGCGCATAAGAACGTTCCCAGGCCGCATCCCACACGGCATCCTTGAATGCGGCGCGCTTAGTTTGCAATGCGGCGTTATAAAACACGGGAGCCTTGCTTCCAGGAAAGTAAACATCCGCCCAACCGTTCTGCCCATGCAGAAAATCGTGCGTATGAAACGCTCCGCCGAGGATGGCGGACGCACGACGGATGTTGTTTTTCAGCTCGATGTACGCCGCTCTTTGCCGGCGGCGAGATTGCTGACTGAATGGAGTGAGCTTCCTGAATCGGTGAGACATGCCCCTACACCGACTGAAATGATTTTAGCGAGTTGTCCACGAATGCAGACCCGCGCGACTAATGGCTCTTGGCCGCGGTCGCCGGTGCTACCGACGACACCGGCGGATTGCCGATGAACTGGAAGAATACTTCGTCGCGCTTGATCATGCCGAGCTCGCTGCGCGCGCGCTCCTCGATCGCCTCGGTGCCCTGTTTCAGGTCGCGCACCTCGGCATCAAGCAACGCGTTGCGCGTCTGCGTCTGCTGGTTGACCTGCCGCTGCTCCTCTACCTGACGGTTGAGGTCCCACACCTTCAACCAGCTGCCCTTGCCCAGCCACAGCGGGTACTGCAACAGGAGCAGCAGGGCAGCCAGTATCAGTGTGACTGCGCGCACATCAGCCCAGTTGGTAGTAAGCCTCGCGTCCCGGGTAGGATGCGCAATCGCCCAGATCTTCTTCGATGCGCAGCAGCTGGTTGTACTTCGCCATGCGGTCGGAACGCGACAGCGAACCGGTCTTGATCTGCATCACGTTGGTGCCCACGGCCAGGTCGGCGATAGTGGAGTCTTCGGTCTCGCCGGAGCGGTGCGACATCACGGCGGTGTAGCCGGCACGCTTGGCCATCTCGATCGCGGCGAAGGTCTCGGTCAGCGTGCCGATCTGGTTCACCTTGATCAGAATGGAGTTGCCTATGCCCTGCTTGATGCCTTCCTTGAGGATCTTGGTGTTGGTGACGAAGATATCGTCGCCGACCAGCTGGATGGTCTTGCCGAGGCGCTGGGTCAGCAGCTTCCAGCCGTCCCAGTCGTTCTCGGCCAGGCCGTCTTCGATGCTGACGATGGGGTACTTGTCCACCCAAGTGGCATACAGATCGACCATCTGTGCGGAAGTCAGCGTCAGGCCATCGGCCTTCAGGTGGTACATACCGTCCTTGTAGAACTCGGAGGATGCCGGGTCCATCGCAATCGCCACGTCTGCGCCCGGCACGAAACCGGCGGCTTCGATGGCCTCGACGATGACCTTAAGCGCGCCTTCATTGGAACCCAGCGCCGGTGCGAAACCGCCCTCGTCGCCGACGGTCGTCGGCAGGCCGCGATGGTGCAGCACGGACTTCAGCGCATGGAACACTTCGGCGCCGTAGCGCAGCGCCTCACGGAAGCTAGGCGCGCCCACCGGGACGATCATGAATTCCTGCATATCGGAGCCGCCGGTGGCATGCGCGCCGCCGTTGATGACGTTCATCATCGGCACCGGCATCTGCATGCGCGCCGCGCCGCCGAAATAGCGGTACAGCGGCAGGCCGGATTCTTCCGCCGCCGCCTTGGCGACGGCGATGGACACCGCCAGGATCGCGTTCGCGCCCAGGCGGGACTTGTTCTCGGTACCGTCCAGATCGATCATGGTCTGGTCGATGAAGGCCTGCTCGGAAGCGTCCAGCCCGATGATCGCTTCGGCGATCTCGGTGTTCACGAACTCGACAGCCTTCAGCACACCCTTGCCCAGATAACGCGACTTGTCGCCGTCGCGCAGTTCCATGGCTTCCCTGGTGCCGGTGGAGGCACCGGACGGCACGGCGGCGCGTCCCATCACGCCGGACTCCAGCAACACGTCCGCTTCTACGGTCGGGTTGCCGCGCGAATCCAGAATCTCACGTGCGATCACATCAACAATTGCGCTCATATTATTTTTCCTTGTCTGCTCTATCTAACTAAACGTTTCTCAAATCGATTGTTTCTTCGATCAAACCCTGCTGCTTGACGGTCGCATCGAGCACCATCAGTGTCTTCAACAATGCCTTCAGATGCCCCAGAGGAAAGGCGTTCGGCCCATCCGACAGCGCCTTGGACGGATTCGGATGCGTCTCCATGAACAAGCCGGAAACGCCCGCCGCCACCGCTGCGCGCGCCAGCACCGGCACGAACTCGCGCTGACCGCCGGAAACATTGCCCTGCCCGCCCGGCAGCTGCACCGAATGCGTCGCATCGAACACCACCGGGCAACCGGTGTTGCGCATCACCGCCAGCGAGCGCATATCCGATACCAAGTTGTTGTAGCCGAAGGACGCGCCGCGCTCGCACACCATGATGTTGTCGGCGCCGCTCGCATCGCGCGCCTTCTCCACCACGTTCTGCATGTCCCACGGCGACAGGAACTGCCCCTTCTTGATGTTCACTGGCTTGCCACACTTCGCCACCGCATGGATGAAATCCGTCTGGCGGCACAGGAACGCCGGCGTCTGCAACACGTCCACCACCGCGGCGACCGGTTCGATCTCGTCGATGCCATGCACGTCGGTCAGCACCGGCAGGCCGAGTTGGGATTTCACTTCACTGAGGATTTTCAGTCCGGCATCTAGACCGAAACCGCGAAACGACTTGCCGGAGCTGCGATTGGCCTTGTCGTACGAAGACTTGTAGATGAAATTTAAGTTCAACTCGTTGCAGATTTCTTTCAGCGCACCGGCGGTATCGATCGCCATCTGCTCAGACTCGATCACGCATGGACCGGCGATCAGGAACAGCGGCTGGTCCAGGCCAGCATCAAATCCACACAGTTTCATGCCGACACCTTATGCGCCAGTGCCGCTTCGACGAATGCCTTGAACAGCGGATGGCCGTCGCGCGGCGTCGAGGTGAATTCGGGGTGGAATTGCACGCCGACGAACCAGGGATGCGTGGACTGCGGCAGCTCCATCATCTCCGGCAGGTCCTCGGAAGGCGTGCGCGCGGAGATCACCAGTCCGGCCTGCTCCAGCGCGGGGACATAATAATTGTTGACCTCATAGCGGTGACGATGGCGCTCGTTCACCTCGTCGCCGTAGATGCGCTGCGCCAGCGTGCCGGACTTGATCGGGCAGCGCTGCGAACCGAGGCGCATCGTGCCGCCCAGATCGGAATCGGTGCTGCGCGTGGCGACCTTGCCATCCCTGTCCAGCCACTCGGTGATCAATGCGACGACCGGGTGTTCGGATTCCAGATTGAATTCGGTGCTGTTCGCGTCCGTCATGCCCGCGACGTGGCGCGCATACTCGATCACCGCCAGCTGCATGCCGAGACAGATGCCGAGATAAGGAATCTTGGTCTCGCGCGCATAACGGATCGCGGCGATCTTGCCCTCGGTGCCGCGCTTGCCGAAACCGCCCGGAACCAGGATCGCGTCGAAATGCGTCAGCCCCTGGATGCCGGATGATTCGATGTCTTCCGAATCGATGTATTCGATATTGACCCTGGTCGAGGTGTGGATGCCGGCATGGCGCAGCGCCTCGATCAGCGACTTGTAGGACTCGGTCAGGTCGACATATTTGCCGACCATGCCGATGGTGATCTGGTGCTGCGGATTCTCCTGCGCGACGATGAGCTTCTGCCATACCGACAGATCGGCAGGCGGCGCATCCAGCGCCAGCTCTTCGCAGACGATGCGATCCAGCCCCTGCTCATGCAGCATTTGCGGCACCTTGTAGATGCTGTCCACGTCCCACATCGAGATCACGCCTTCTTCGCGCACGTTGGCGAACAGCGAAATCTTGGCGCGCTCGTCGTCCGGGATGCGGCGATCGGCGCGGCATACCAGCGCGGTCGGGAAGATGCCGATCTCGCGCAGCTTCTGCACGCTGTGCTGGGTCGGCTTCGTCTTCAACTCGCCGGCGGTGGCGATGTAGGGAACCAGCGTCAGGTGCACATAGGCGACCTGGTTGCGCCCCATGCGCAGCCCCATCTGGCGCGCCGCTTCGAGGAACGGCAGCGATTCGATGTCGCCCACCGTGCCGCCGATCTCGACGATAGCCACGTCGGCCTTGCCATCGAGCGACGCAGCCGCTCCGCGTTCGACGAACGCCTGTATCTCGTTGGTGATATGCGGAATCACCTGCACCGTCTTGCCCAGATATTCGCCGCGACGCTCCTTGCGGATCACGCTCTCGTATATCTGGCCGGTGGTGAAGTTGTTGGCCTTGCGCATCTTGGCGGAGATGAAGCGCTCGTAATGTCCCAGATCCAGGTCGGTCTCGGCGCCGTCTTCGGTGACGAACACCTCGCCGTGCTGGAACGGACTCATCGTGCCCGGATCGACGTTGATATAGGGATCGAGCTTCAACATCGTCACTTTGAGCCCGCGCGACTCCAGAATGGCCGCAAGCGAAGCGGCAGCGATGCCCTTCCCAAGGGAAGAGACGACGCCGCCGGTAATAAATATGTACTTAGTCATGGGGCGCGATTGTACTGCAAAACCTGCGCCCCACAAAACCGGATCACTGCCTGCCGACCGAAAACATGCACGCCGTCACCTCCCGCGAACAATCGGCCAATCCTTACGTAAAACTTACGCAATTGCCGTCAATTAACGATATTTTGCGAATATTTAGCAGCGATTATTGACATCATGAGTAAAAAAAACCTACATTAGCTGAAGCAGGATTTTCGACCCTTCTGCGGTCACAATAATCAAAACGATAAATCAATTTTGTTCAGGAGATCAGCATGTCCGGCATCCAGTCCGTATTGAATGAAACCCGCGTATTCCCCCCCTCCGACGAATTCGTCAAACAGGCCAACGTCTCGGGCATGGAAGGTTACAAAGCTCTGTGCGCCGAAGCCGAACGCGACTATGAGGGCTACTGGGCAAGGCTGGCTCGCGAGAATATCGTCTGGAAGCAGCCGTTCACCAAGTCGCTGAATGACAGCAACGCCCCATTCTACAAGTGGTTCGAGGACGGCCAGTTGAACGTTTCTTACAACTGTCTGGACAAGCACCTCGCGACCCAACCGGAAAAAACCGCGATCATCTTCGAGGCAGACGACGGCAAGATCACCAAGTCCAGCTACCGCGACCTGCATGCCCGCGTCTGCCAGTTCGCCAACGGCCTGAAGTCGCGCGGCATCAAGAAGGGCGACCGCGTCGTCATCTATCTGCCGATGAGCATCGAGGCGGTCGTGGCGATGCAGGCCTGCGCGCGCATCGGCGCGATCCATTCCGTGGTGTTCGGCGGATTCTCCTCCAAGAGCCTGCACGAGCGCATCGTCGATGCGCAAGCTTGCGCCGTCATCACAGCCGACGGGCAGATGCGCGGCGGCAAGGCCATGCCGCTGAAGAACATCGTTGACGAGGCGCTGGCGCTGGAAGGCACCGAATGCATCAAGAGCGTCATCATTTACCAGCGCGTCGGCGACGCAATGCAATTCAATGATGCACGCGATGTGTGGTGGCACGATGTCGTCGCCAACCAGGCCGCAACTTGCGAACCTGAGTGGGTGGATGCCGAGCATCCACTATTCATCCTCTACACCTCCGGTTCCACCGGCAAACCCAAGGGCGTGCAGCATTCCAGCGGCGGCTACCTGCTGGGCACGATGCTGACGATGAAGTGGGTGTTCGACTACAAGGACAGCGACGTATTCTGGTGCACCGCCGACGTGGGCTGGATCACCGGCCACAGCTATGTCGCCTACGGTCCGTTGGCGATGGGCGCGACCGAAGTGATCTTTGAAGGCATCCCCACTTACCCGGATGCCGGTCGCTTCTGGAAGATGATTCAGGACCACAAGGTCACCACCTTCTACACCGCGCCAACCGCGATCCGTTCGCTGATCAAGTTGGGCGGCGATTTGCCGAAACAATACGACCTGTCCAGCCTGCGCCTGCTGGGCAGCGTCGGCGAACCGATCAATCCGGAAGCCTGGATGTGGTACTACAACGAAGTCGGCCAGGCTCGCTGCCCTATCGTCGACACCTGGTGGCAAACCGAGACCGGCTGCCACATGATCGCGCCGCTGCCCGGCGTGGAAGCACTGAAGCCCGGCTCCTGCACACTACCCATCCCCGGCATCGAGGTCGCAATCGTGGACGAACTCGGTCACGATGTGGAGCCGCAGCGCGGCGGCTCGCTGGTCATCAAGAAGCCCTTCCCCTCGCAGATCCGCACCATCTGGGGTGATCCGGAGCGCTTCAAGCATGGCTATTTCCCCGAAGAGCTGCACGGCTACTATCTGGCAGGCGACTCCGCCCACCGCGACGAAGACGGATATATCTGGATCATGGGCCGCAACGACGACGTGCTGAAGGTTTCCGGCCACCGTCTGGGCACAATGGAAATCGAATCCGCGCTGGTCGCCCACCCGCTGGTGGCCGAAGCCGCTGTGGTCGGTCGCCCGCACGACATCAAGGGCGAGTCGGTCGTGGCCTTCGTGGTGCTGAAGAGCCATCGCCCGGACGATGCCGCCAAGGCCAAGGAAATCGTCGAGACGCTACGCAACTGGGTGGGCAAGGAAATCGGCCCTATCGCCAAACCGGACGAAATTCGCTTCGGCGACAACCTGCCGAAGACCCGCTCCGGCAAGATTATGCGCCGTCTATTGCGCTCCATCGCCCAAGGTCAGGAGATCACTCAGGACGTATCGACTCTGGAAAACCCCGCCATCCTGGAACAGTTGAAGGAAGTTATTAAATAGTCCTTTTCGAAAGATGACCGTAGGGGCACGGCGCGCCGTGCCCTTTTTCATTTCCGAAACTGTGGCAAAAATCACACCTAACCCGTTGTGTTTACGGATTTTAGGTTGACCCGAACTTGCCTGCTAGGCTACCATCGCGCAAATTTTGAACTTCCCGGAGTCATGCCCGTGCCATTGATTCGACTGATTTTTTCCGCACTACTCGCCACTGGCATTGTCATCTTCCCCCCGTTCGCCCAAGCTGAAGAACAGCTCGCCCTCAGCGAATCGCTGAATGCGGCGCCACTGACGCTATCGACCGCACGCAATATCAAGCTGGAACTGATCCCTGACGACGACTTGGCGATGAACGACCTGTGGACGCGCATCCGTGGCGGTTTCGCGATGCGCGAGCTGGACAGCCCGCTGGTTGCAAAACACGAACAATGGTATGCCAAACGCCCGGATTACGTCGCCCGCATGACAGATCGCGCGCGCCGTTACCTCTACTACATCACCGGCGAGGTCGAGCGTCGCGGCATGCCGAGCGAGATCGCGCTACTGCCGATGATCGAGAGCGCATTCAACCCTGGCGCCTACTCCACCGCCAGCGCTTCCGGCATCTGGCAATTCATTCCGTCCACCGGCAAACACTTCGGCATGCAGCAGAACTGGTGGTACGACGGTCGCCGCGACGTGGTCAGCGCGACTACCGGCGCGCTCGACTATCTGCAGAAACTGCACGACATGTTCGGCGACTGGGAACTGGCACTGGCCGCCTACAACTGGGGCGAAGGCGCAGTGCAACGCGCCCAGGCGCGCAACCGCAAGCGCGGCCTGCCGGTGAATTACAGCAGCCTGAAAATGCCGGACGAGACGCGCAACTACCTGCCGAAACTGCTGGCAGTCAAAAACATCATCGCCAACCCGGCCAGCTTCGGTCTGGTGCTGCAGGACATTCCGAACGAGCCCTATTTCGCCGCAGTCGCCACCGCAAAACACATCGACGTAAAGCTGGCCGCACAACTCGCCGACATCTCGATGGATGAGTTCGTCGCACTAAACCCTGCACACAACCGTCCGGTGATCTTGGGCGAAAATAGCGACCTGATCCTGCTGCCGATAGACAAGGTGGAGACCTTCCGCGCCAATCTGGAAACCTACGACAAGCCGCTGGTCAGCTGGCAGCCTTACCAGCCCAAGAAAGGTGAACGGCTCGACCAACTGGCCCCCAAACTCGGACTCTCCGTCGAAACGCTCAAGTCGGTGAACGGACTGTCCGGTCGTTCCAATGTCAGCACCGGTCAGACCCTGTTAGTGCCGGTAAACGGCGAGGAGAGCGAAACCGACAGCGAATTCGAAGCGTTCAATATGCATCTGCGCCCCTACGCAGAAAAAACTCGCACGCTTAGCCACACGGTGCGCAAGGGCGAAACGCTCTCCAGCATCGCCCGCAAGTATCGCGTCAGCGTCGCAAAACTGAAGAGCTGGAACGAAGGCGTGAGCAAGGCCCAAGCCGGCCAGACGCTCACTATCGTGAAAGCCCCGACACGCAAGAGCCGCCTGAGCAAAGCCGGCAAGCGTTCCAGCAAACTGGCGAAGCGCAACAGCAGTCGGAAACAGGCTTCGAGAAAGACCGCGAAACGGGCGCATGTCGCTTACAACTGAGTGTCGTAACTACAGTTTGGCTGCGAGCCCCGTCAGGTAACGATAACCCTTCCAAGCCCGCCAGCCCATCCTGATCGCCCCAAGCGCACCGCGCCTGCGCCACACCAGCAGCGCAGCCACGCCCGCGACCAACACCGGCCTTGAACGCATGAAGCGCAACGCCACCAGTCCCTGATCGGCCAAGGCCAGAGGCGCTTGCCAACGCACACTGACCTGTGCCACCTGCTCGCGCTGAGTATCTATCTTCGCCAATAACTCGCCGCGACGTTGCATCACCGCAAGCATCTGCTTATTCATGATCCGCCTCCAGATGCGCCCTGTCCTTGGTCAGTTCGCCCAGACTGACAGAAAAGAGTTTTGGCTTGGCCCGCGCCTTGCTGCGCAGCAACATCGCCAGTAGCACACCCGATATGAAGAAAAATGAACTGAGCCCACCTAGCACTGCGAGACGATGATCGTCCCAGAACAGCACCACGATAAAGACGGTGAGTAGCAATATGCCCATGCCGAAACAGAACAAGGCAACCAAAGCAAAAAAGAGCATCTGCGTGAGCCGCAGACGCTCTTCATGCAACTCGTTCGCCAACAACTCCAGTCGTGTCGAGACGATAGCCGTCAGCGTACTCAACAGGCGCTTGGCTGACTCCAGTAGACCTGAACCCGCCTCCTGCATCGATTAACGTCCGCGCGAAATCAGCATGCCGATAACCAGACCGACGCCGGCAGCAATACCGACGGACTTCCATGGATTTTCATGCACATACTCGTCGGTCGCCTTGGCTGCCAGCTTGGTCTTCTCGACCACCGCCTCTTCCGCGGCGACAAGGCGAACCTTGGCGGCAACCAAACTTTCCTGGATGCGCTCGCGGGCCGAGGAAACCTTCTCGCCGGCCTGACCGGCCGTTGCGCGCAGTAACTCCTCGGCATCCGCCACCACGACTCGCAAATCCTGCATCAATTTTTCCTTGCTGACTTCGTTCTCCATGCTTGCCAATTTTGTGCTCATGATTTTCCCCTAGGAATATTGGATTAAGAACTGCGATTTAATGCTCATCAGCTGTCCGAAAATTTCCGGATAGCTTGCTGCCTTTGTATGCCTAATAATCCGTAACGTCAATTAGGGATATGCCTACCCCCGCAAAACCCGCTTGCCGCCAAAGGATAGCAACAACGCTGCTCAGCCTTGCGGAGAAACGCTGGCCAGCAATTGGCGGGTATAGTCGTGTTGCGGAGTATTGATAATGGTTTCTGCATCGCCCTGCTCGACGATGCGACCGGCCTGCATCACTGCGATGCGGTGCGACATGGCGGCGATCACTTCGAGGTCGTGGCTGATCAGCAGGTAGCTCATGCCGTGCCTGGTTTGCAGGCCTGCAAGCAGCTCCAGCACCTGCTTCTGCACCGACGCGTCGAGCGCGCTGGTC
Organism: Gallionellales bacterium GWA2_60_142; assembly: GCA_001801085.1. GTDB lineage: Bacteria > Pseudomonadota > Gammaproteobacteria > Burkholderiales > Gallionellaceae > Gallionella. The sequence goes on from MGWR01000022.1 coordinate 38,155, forward strand.
GGTTCGTCGAGCACCAGCAGCTGCGGTTCGAGAATGATGGCGCGCGCGATCGCGATGCGCTGGCGCTGGCCGCCGGAAAATTCATGCGGATAACGCACCAGAACATCTGCCCCCAACCCGACTTCCTGCAATGTTTGCGCGATGCGCCGGCGACGCTCGGCAAGCGGCATATTCGGCTGGTGCAATGCCAATCCCTCGCCGACGATTTGTTCGATGGTCATGCGCGGCGACAGGCTGCCGAAAGGATCCTGGAACACCACCTGCATCTTGGCGCGCATGGCGCGTAACTTCGCCGACTGGGTGCGCGGAACGGCAAGCCCATCGAACTGGCAATTCCCGGCAGTGAGCGGCTGCAAGGCCAGCAATGCCATCGCCAGCGTCGATTTGCCGGAACCCGATTCGCCGACGATGCCCAGCGTCTCGCCGCGCTTCAGGTTCAAGCTGACACCGTCGACTGCGGTGAATATTTTCTTTTTGAACCAGCCGACCGGATAGGAGAACTCGACGCGCAGATCGTCGCCGCGCAGCAAGTCGGTGCCGGTCTCCTGTTCCGCCGACAGCGGCTGCACCATCTTGCGGGGACGGCTGTCGAGCAGACGTTGGGTGTAGGGATGCTGCGGCGCAGAGAATAATTGCCCGGTCTCGGCCAGTTCGACCAGACGCCCAGACTGCATCACCCCGACGCGGTCGGCGAAGCGGCGCACCAGATTGAGGTCGTGGGTGATCAGCAGAATCGCCATGCCGTATTCGCGCTGCAAAGCATCGAGCAGCTCCATGATCTGCACGCGTATGGTCACGTCCAGCGCGGTGGTCGGCTCGTCGGCGATCAGCAGTTTCGGGCGGCAGGCCAGCGCCATCGCGATCATCGCCCGTTGCCGCTGGCCGCCGGAGAGTTCGTGCGGGTAGCTGGAGAAACGCCGCTCCGGCTCGGTGATGCCGGTGTGACCGAGCAGTTCGATGGTGCGCGCACGCGCAGGAGCGTAGTCCATCCCCTCGTGCAGCGAGAGCACTTCAACGATCTGCTCGCCTATGCGCATCAGCGGATTCAGTGCGGTCATCGGCTCTTGAAAGATCATCGCAATGTCTTTGCCGCGTATGCCGCGCAAGCGCCGCTCGCTGGCGCTCACCAAATCCTCACCGTCGAACAGCACCTCGCCGCTGGAGCGCGCATTCGCGACCAGCCGCAGCAGAGACAATGCGGTGACGCTCTTGCCCGATCCGGATTCGCCGACCAGCGCGAACTTCTCGCCCGGCTTCAGCGTGAACGAAACGCCATCGACGGCGCGCGGCGCATCGGCATGCTCACTGAAGCTGACGCCGAGATTGCGGACTTCAAGCAAGTCGGTCATCTCCCGCTCCCCGACTTGCGCGTATCGAACGCATCGCGCAGCGCTTCGCCGATGAACACCAGCAGCAGCAGCGTGACAAACAGCACGACGAAGGCGGCGAGGCCTATCCACCATGCGTCGAGATTATCCTTGCCCTGCGCCAGCAGCTCGCCCAGGCTGGCCGTCGAGGGCGGCACGCCAAGACCGAGGAAGTCGAGGCTGGTCAGCGCGGTGATGGAAACGCTCATGCGGAACGGCAGGAAGGTAATCACCGGCGTCAGGCTGTTCGGCAAAATATGCCGCCACATGATCTGACGGTTGCCCAGCCCCAGCGCGCGCGCCGCACGCACGTAGTCGAGCTGGCGGTTGCGCAAGAATTCGGCGCGCACATAATCGGCCAGCGCCAGCCAGCCGAACAGCGACAGCAGGATCAGCAGCAGGGTGATGCTGGGCTGGAAGAAGGACGCGAAGATCAGCAACAGATAGAGCTCGGGCAACGAGCCCCATATCTCGCTGAAACGTTGTAGATAGAGATCGACGCGTCCGCCGAAATAGCCCTGAATCGCGCCGGCCAGTACGCCCAGCAAAACGCCAATGACGGTCAGCGCCATGCCGAACAGCACCGATACGCGAAAACCGTAGAGAGAGCGCGCCAGCACGTCGCGCCCGCGGTCGTCGGTGCCCAGCCAATTCTCCGCACTCGGCGCTGCCGGATTCGGCTGCGACGCAAAATAATTCAGCGTGTCGTAGCGGTAGGGATTCGGCGGATAAACTGCCCAGTTGCCGGAGCGGGCGAACTGTTCGCGGATGAAGGGATCGAGATAGTCAGCAGGCGTCGGGAAGTCGCCGCCAAATGTCGTTTCCGGATAGTCGTTCCACAGCGGGAAGTACAGCGATCCATCATAAGAAGCGGCCAGCGGGCGGTCGTTGGACAACACCTCGGCGAACAGGCTGAGCACGAACAGCGCGGAGAAGATCAGCAGGCTGGCATAGCCCAGACGGTTCTGCCGAAAACGCCGCCAGCGTTGCTGATTGGGCGACAGCGATGGCAATACTTGCTCGCTCACTGAGACACTCCCTCGAACTTCACGCGCGGGTCGGCGAGTACATAGCTGATGTCGGAGATCAGCTTGGCGAACAGCCCGGCGAGGGTGAAGATGAACAGCGTCCCCATCACCACCGGATAATCGCGCTGCATGATCGCGTTGTACGACAGCAGCCCCAGCCCGTCGAGTGAGAACAGCGTCTCGATCAGCAGGCTGCCGGTGAAGAATGCGCCGATGAAGGCCGCCGGAAATCCCGTCAGCAACGGCAGCAAGGCATTGCGGAAAATGTGCCGATACAGCACGGTGCGCTCCGGCAAACCCTTGGCGCGCGCGGTCAGCACATACTGTTTGCGGATCTCTTCGATGAAGGTGTTCTTGGTCAACATCGTGACCACCGCAAAGCTGCCGACCACCTGGGCGAACACCGGCAGCGTGATGTGCCACAGGTAATCGGTCACCTTGCCGACCAGCGAGAGTTGCTCCCAGTTATCCGACGTCAGCCCGCGCAGCGGGAACCATTGCCAGAAGCTGCCGCCGCCGAACAACACCAGCAGCAGCACGCCCAGCACGAAGCCGGGGATCGCATAGCCACTCAGGATCACGAAACTGGTCGCGGTATCGAAACGCGAGCCGTCGCGCACCGCCTTGGCGATACCCACCGGAATCGACACCAGATAGGTGATGATCAGCGTCCACAGCCCCAGCGAGATCGACACCGGCATCTTCTCCTTGACCAGTTCCCACACCGATTTCTGGTGGAAGAAACTGGTGCCCAGATCGAGCGTGGCGTAGCCCTTGAGCATGATCCAGAAGCGCTCCGGCGCGGGCTTGTCGAACCCGTACAGCGCCCTGATCTCGGCCATGCGCTCGGCGTCTATCCCTTGCTGGCCGCGATAGACGCTCTGCCCGCCCCCGCCCGCTTCCTGGCTGCCCTGCCCCTTGCCGCGCAACTCGCTGACCATCTGCTCGACCGGCCCGCCGGGCACGAACTGGATCACGGAGAACGTCAACAGCAGGATGCCCAGCAAGGTGGGAATCATCAGCAGCAGACGCTTGGCAACATAATGGATCATCGGCTCCCCTTCCCTGTCGCAGGCTTCATCCACCATGTCGTCACCGACCAGTCCTCGATGCGGTAGAACTTCGGCAACACTTGCGGATGCGCCAGCGTGTGGCGATAGGACACGCGGTGCGCATTGCTGTAGAAATGCGGCACCATGTAATAGCCCAGCCGCAGCAGGCGGTCGAGCACGCGCACCAGCGTCACCAGCTCGTCGCGCTTTTCCGCCTGGACGATGCGCGCCAGCAGCGCGTCGATCACCGGATCGGCCACGCCCATCGCGTTGTCCGAACCGGGCTGGTCGCGACTGGCCGAGCCGAAGTAGCCGAACAGTTCGTTGCCGGGACTCTGCGAGCCGGGCATCAGCGCCCACACCATGTCGTAGTCGAAGTTCTCCGCCTTGCGCTGGTACAGTGCGGCGTCGTAAATGCGGTAATCCATCTCAATACCGAGTTTCTCCAGATTGCGCGCATAGGGCGCAGAGGCGCGCTCCTGCATGCGGTCGTCCAGCATCATCTCGAACCGGAAGGCATCGCCCTGCGCGTTGCGCAATGCACCGTCGCGATAGGTCCAGCCGGCCTGTGCCAGCAACTCGCGCGCTTGGCGCAAGTTGTCGCGCAGCGAATGCGGCGGCAGCGTACTAGGCGGCGGCGGAATCTCGTCGAACACCTCTGCCGGCACCTTGTCGCCGAAACGTGTTTGCAACTCGCGCAGCACCGCCAGCTCCCGCGCGTCCGGCTTGCCGGTGGCCGCCAGTTCGGTGTTGGTGAAATAACTGGGACTGCGCTGGTACAGGTTGAAAAACAGCTGGCGGTTCATCCATTCGAAATCCATCGCCAGCCCCAGCGCCTGCCGCACACGCTTGTCCCGGAACAGCGGACGGCGCGTGTTCATCGCGAAGCCCTGCCAGCCGGCGCCGTTGCTGTGCGGCAGCAGCGCCTTGACCAGCCCCCCCTCTTCCCAGCGTTTTCCCTGGTGGTTGCGCGCCCAGTTCTTCGACGAGTTCTCCTGGATCAGGTCGATCTCCCCGGCCTTCAGGCCCTCCATGCGCGCCAGCGTGTCCTTGTAATAGCGGTAAGTGATGCGCTCGAAATTGAACATGCCGCGGCGTGCCGGATGCTCGCTCGCCCAATAATTGGGATTGCGGCGATAGGTGATGCGCTTGCCGAGATCGAAGGACTCCACCACATAGGGGCCGGAGGTGATGGGCGCGTCCAGCGCAATCTTGTCGAACGGCTTGCCGCCGCCCCACTTGCGCGAGAACACCGGCAGCTGGCAGACGATCAGGCGCAGCTCGTGATTCCTGCGCCTGAACTCGGCGCGCACGGTGTAATCGTCGAGCACCGTCATCTGTTTCACATCCGCCCAATATTGGCGATACAGGGGGGCGGCCTGCTTGCCCATCAACTGATCGAAGGAATATTTCACGTCAGCCGCTGTCACCGGATCGCCATTGGAAAAACGCGCCTTGCGATTGAGCCTGAAAGTCAGCGATAGCTCGTCGGGAGCCAGCGCGATGTCCTCGGCGAGCAGACCGTACATGGCGTCAGGCTCGTCCCACGAAGGCACGGCCAGCGTCTCGAACACGAAGTATTGCAACCCGTCGGCCGCGCGTCCCTTGAGCGTGAACGGGTTCAGCTTCTCGAAATTGCCCATGCCGGAAGTGAACAGCTCCCCGCCTTGCGGGGCCTGGGGATCGGCATAGTCGAAATGGCGAAAGTCGGCTGGATAGCGAGGCTGTCCATGCAGTGCGATCGCATGCGCGGCCAAGGCCACCTGCGGGAAACAACAGATCAGGCCGAACAGCAGGAGGCGACGCAACAGGCAGTCAAGCATTGAGAGCGGCAGGATTATCGAGATGTGCCGGGATTATAGGGCATGCCATGCGAGTTGCCGCAACCTGCCCGAAAAATGCGCTCGATCCGGACCTATTCCTACGCACTGAAAAGGCCTATCCGCCTTGCCGCTGCCGGCAAAAACGAGTATCGTTCCCGCCATATATCCAGCCCATCGGGAGTTCAATCATGAACGTCAACAGCACAACCTCTGCCATCCAACTGGGCAGCATCCCACAATCGCAACCGACTGCGCGAAACCAGGAACCGCAGACGCAACAAGCCACGCAGGAATCCTCGGTGGTGAAGCTATCAACCCGTGCGATACAGATGAGCCAAGCCGCGAACCAGAATCAGGAAGCAAGCGAGACTGCACCCCGCGAAACCGCCGAACCCGCATCCGTTCAACGCGCAGAGAGCGAGGCTAACCAGAGCCGCCGCATCGACACCTTCGCGTAACGATGAACACCGACTGGCAGCAATTCCTGCAACAGCGCGGCGCGACGTCGCGGGACGGCATCACGCTACATTACACCGACGCAACCTCCGAACTGCTCGCAACTCAAAATGCAACCGTGCTGTGCGACCTCGGCCAGTTCGGCACATTGCGCGTTTCCGGCGAAGAGGCGCAGACCTTTTTGCAGAACATGCTGAGCAACGACATCCGCGCGGCCGATGCATCGCATGCACAACTCAGCAGCCTCAACACCCCCAAGGGACGCATGCTCGCCAGTATGCTGATCTGGCGCGACGGCGGCGACTACTTGCTGCAACTGCCGCGTAGCTTGTGCGAGCCGATACGCAAGAAGCTCACGATGTACGTGCTGCGCGCGAAGGTGAAGATCGAGAACGCCGACATCATTTCGCTGGGGATGTCCGGCCCCAATGCGATTGCATTGCTCAAAGACAATGTAAGCTCAGTGCTCCCTAAAGAGAACCTTGAAATCAAGCATGCAAGTCATCAGGGCGGCATAGGGCCGAATCCTTACTTCACAATCATTCGACTTGGAGAGAATCGTTTTCAGGTCAGCACTACACCTCAACATGCTCAGAAACTATGGATGAAACTTGCCGAAGGCGCACGTGAAGTCGGCGCCGCCTACTGGGACTGGCTGAACATCCGCGCCGGCATCCCGTTCATCCTGGCGCAGACGCAGGAACAGTTCGTCGCGCAGATGGTGAACTTCGAAGTGCTCGGCGGCGTGAACTTCAAAAAAGGCTGCTACCCCGGACAGGAAGTTGTCGCACGCATGCAGCACCTTGGCAAGCCCAAGCGTCGCATGTATCTCGCACATATCGACAACGCGATGCCGCAGCCCGGGGATGAGTTATTCAGCGCGGACATGGAAGGCCAGTCCAGCGGCATGATCGTCAATGCGGCGACCGCACCCGTCGGCGGTCATGATGTACTAGCCGTCGTGCAGATCACCAGCCACGACGCACACACCATCCATCTCGGCTCGCTCGCAGGCGAGCGCCTGCAGTTTCAGCCGCAGCCCTACCCTTTGCCATGAACCTGCCAGCCCAGCTACTTCCAAGCGATTGGTTGTGGCTAGGCAACCTGGTATTTGCTGTGCTACTCGCACGCACCGCTTGGCAAGCGCGTTGGCGCCACAGATCGCCCAGTCACCCGGCGCGTTCGTGATGTGACTATTCAACGCAGGCTTCCGCCCCGGCCTCAACCATCATATCCTCCCCTACACTTGGCAGTCCATCCAGTACAACTACCTGATTGCTGCGCCCATCATCATGCTGACCGAAGTCTTCACCACCGGCATGCTGATCACCGCCTTCACGGTGTTCCGGCCGCAGGCGGTGCTTAACATCAGCGACGAGGAGTACATCATCGGAAAATAGCGGATACGTTCAAACCGTCGCGCAAAAAGCCCCCCGGTTTTCGCCTGAGGGGTCTTTGTAAGGAGTCTGACGATGACCTACTTTGGCTGCAGCCGTCCCGAGGGACTTAACATTCTCAAGCGAGTGTTAGCTTGCACCGCAACAAGCCGCTGGGCGGCGTGCTATCAGAACCTCAAGTAGGCCTATTTTCAAACCTAAAAACAAAAAACCCCCAAGTTTTCACTTGAGGGTTGTTTGCTTTGTAAGGAGTCTGACGATGACCTACTTTCACATGGGTAATCCACACTATCATCGGCGCGGAGTCGTTTCACTGTCCTGTTCGGGATGGG
>MGWR01000023.1 GCA_001801085.1 Gallionellales bacterium GWA2_60_142
AGAGGATTAGATTATGGCTAAGCCAAGCACGAAAGTGCGCAAGAAGGTCAAGAAGAATGTCGCTGAAGGCGTCGCGCACGTCCACGCGTCTTTCAACAACACCATCATCACCATCACCGACCGTCAGGGCAATGCGCTGGCTTGGTCCACCAGCGGTGCGCAGGGCTTCAAGGGGTCTCGCAAGAGTACGCCTTTTGCTGCTCAGGTTGCTGCCGAAGTGGCGGGCAAGTCCGCTCAGGAATGTGGTGTCAAGAACATCGAAGTTCGCATCAAGGGACCCGGCCCCGGCCGTGAGTCCGCCGTGCGCGCCTTGAATGCTGCTGGTTTCAAAATCACCAGCATCTCCGACATCACACCGGTGCCGCATAACGGCTGCCGTCCGCCTAAAAAGCGTCGTATCTAATTGGGAGTGAATCTTGGCTAGAAATCTGGATCCAAAGTGCCGTCAGTGCCGCCGCGAAGGCGAAAAGCTGTTCCTGAAGGGCGAAAAATGTTTTACCGATAAGTGTGCCGTTGAGCGCAGGGCATATGCGCCAGGCCAGCACGGTCAGAAGAAGAACACCCGTCTGTCCGAATACGGCGGTCAGCTGCGCGAAAAGCAGAAGGTTCGCCGTATCTATGGCGTGCTGGAGCGTCAGTTCCGTCTGACCTACAAGGCGGCGGAAAGCCAGCGCGGTATCACCGGTGAGAATCTGTTGCAGAATCTGGAATGCCGTCTGGACAACGTGTCCTACCGCATGGGTTTTGGCGCTTCGCGCGCCGAGGCTCGTCAGGTGGTGCGCCACAACGGCGTTCTGGTCAATGGCAAGCGCGTCAACATCCCGTCTTACCTGGTTCGTCCTGGTGATGTCGTCGAAGTGGCGGAAAAGTCCAAGGCTCAGTTGCGCATCAAGGCTGCCATTGCGGCAGCCGAGCAGCGCGGCTTTCCGGAGTGGCTGGAGATGGATGCCAAGGGTCTTAAGGGCACCTTCAAGGCCAAGCCGCAACGTTCCGAATTGCCTGCGTCCATCAACGAGCATCTCGTGGTTGAGTTGTATTCCAAGTAATCCACGCGGAGTAGCGTATGCCTAAGAACGAATTTTTGAAGCCTCGCATCATCGATGTGCAAAAGATCTCCGCCACCCAGGCTAAGGTGGTAATGGAGCCTTTCGAGCGCGGTTACGGCCACACGCTGGGCAACGCCTTGCGTCGTATCCTGTTGTCTTCGATGCCGGGTGCAGCACCGACCGAAGTGAAGATGGCTGGCGTGTTGCATGAATATGCGACCATCGACGGCGTGCAGGAAGATGTCGTCGATATCTTGTTGAACCTGAAGGGTGTGGTTCTGCGTCTGCATAATGTGCCGGAAGTCGTGCTGACCATCAAGAAAGATGGCGCTGGCGTTGTAACGGCGGCGGATATCAGCGGCAATGCCGATGTCGAAATCGTAAATCCCGAGCATGTGATCGCGCATCTGACTGCCGGCGGCAAGTTGGACATGCAGATCAAAGTCGAACAGGGACGCGGCTATGTGTCGGCGATTTCGCGCCAGACTCCCGGCGAGACTCGTACTGTCGGACAGATCGCACTGGATGCTTCGTTCAGCCCGGTTAGTCGTGTCAGCTATGCAGTCGAGAGCGCTCGTGTAGAACAGCGTACCGATCTGGACAAACTGGTGATGAGCATCGAGACCAACGGTGCGATCGATCCGGAGCAGGCGATCCGCAATGCAGCGCGTATCCTGGTTGACCAGTTCTCCGTGTTCGCTGCGCTGGAAGGCACAGAGCCGGTCGTCGAGAAGGTTCAGGCGCCGAAGGTTGATCCTATCCTGTTGCGTCCGGTGGACGATCTGGAGTTGACTCCACGTTCCTCGAACTGCCTCAAGGCACAGAGCATCCATTACATCGGCGATCTGATCCAGTACACCGAGAATGATCTGTTGCGCACCCCGAACCTGGGCCGCAAGTCGTTGAACGAAATCAAGCAGGTTCTTGCCGAGCACAACTTGTCGCTGGGCATGAAGCTGGAAAACTGGCCTGTCACTGCGGCTTAACGCAGTGCAGCATTAGAACAAGAGAGGCAAATCATGCGTCACCGTTTAGGCTTAAGAAAACTCAACCGCACCAGCAGTCACCGTCTGGCGATGTTCCGCAACATGACCGTGTCGCTGTTGCGTCATGAAGTCATCAAGACTACCTTGCCGAAGGCGAAGGAACTGCGTCGCGTCGCGGAACCCATCCTGACGCTGGGCAAGAACCCAAGCTTGGCCAACAAGCGTCTGGCGTTTGCCCGCCTGCGTGATCGCGAAATGGTCGTCAAGCTGTTCGACGAGCTGGGCCCACGCTATGCAGCCCGTAACGGCGGCTACCTGCGAGTGCTGAAATTCGGTTTCCGTCAGGGCGACAATGCACCTATGGCATTGGTCGAGTTGATGGATCGTCCGGCAGATGCAGCCGTGGTTGACGCAGAGTAATCTGCGTAAACGTTGTCGATATAAAAAGCCGGGTTCTCCCGGCTTTTTGTTTGCCGTCGATTTGCCGAATGCGGTTTTTTGACAGGTGTTTTTGGCGCGCAAATGCCGATATTTCGGTAGTATTGCGGTTTTCGTGCCAAGAGTAGTGCGCGATATGTTCAATCTATATTCATCATGAAAATTCACGAATATCAAGGTAAGGAAATCCTGCGCCAGTTCGATGTGCCGACCCCGCGCGGAATCGCTTGTTTCAGCGTCGAAGAGGCCGTTGCGGCCGCACAGCAACTAGGCGGTGCCGTCTGGGTAGTGAAGGCGCAGATCCATGCTGGTGGTCGCGGCAAGGGCGGCGGCGTCAAGGTGGCGAAATCGCTGGACGAGCTGCGCAGCTTTGCGCAGCAGATACTCGGTATGCAACTGGTTACACACCAGACCGGCCCGGAAGGGCAGAAGGTGCGCCGTTTGCTGATCGAGCAAGGCGCGGCAATTGCCAAGGAATTCTATGTTGGCATGGTGGTGGATCGCGCGGCGCAGTGCGTAACGTTGCTGGCTTCCAGCGAGGGTGGAATGGAGATCGAAGAGGTCGCCAAACATAGTCCGGAAAAAATCCATACCGTGCGTATCGATCCCGTTGCCGGATTGGGCGATGCCGATGCGGCGCGAGTCGCGCGCGATATCGGTATCCCAGACGTGGCGAGCGCGGAAGCGGTAAAGGTGTTGCAGGGCTTGTATCGTTCCTTCGTGGAGAAGGATGCGATGCTGGCGGAAATCAATCCGCTGGTGCTGACTGCGGACGACCGCATCATCGCGCTGGATGCAAAATTCAACTTCGATTCGAATGCCTTGTATCGCCATCCTGAACTCGTCGATCTGCGCGACCTCGACGAAGAAGATCCTGCTGAGATTGAGGCATCGAAATTCGACCTGTCCTACATTTCGCTGGACGGCGACATCGGCTGTCTGGTGAACGGCGCGGGGCTGGCGATGGCGACCATGGATATCATCAAGCTGTACGGCGGCAGTCCGGCAAACTTCCTTGATGTCGGCGGCGGTGCAACCACCGAGAAAGTGACCGAGGCGTTCAAGCTGATGCTGAAGAACCCGCATCTCAAAGCGATCCTGGTCAACATCTTCGGCGGAATCATGAAGTGCGACGTGATCGCCGAAGGCGTGGTTGCAGCGGCGCGCGAGGTGCAACTCAACGTGCCGCTGGTGGTGCGACTGGAAGGCACCAACGTCGAGCTCGGCAAGAAGATACTGGCGGAATCCGGCTTGCCCATCATCTCCGGCAACGATATGGCAGACGCGGCGCAGAAAGTCGTCGCAGCGGCGAAAGGTTAATCATGTCCATACTTATTAATAAAGACACCCGAGTCATCACTCAGGGCATGACCGGCAAGGTCGGCCAGTTTCACACCCTGCAATGCACGGCCTATGCGAACGGCGCGAACTGTTTCGTCGCCGGCGTGAATCCGAAGAAGGCGGGCGAGGAATTCGAAGGTATCCCGGTGTACGCTTCCGTGCGCGATGCGAAAGCCGCGACGGGTGCTACCGTGTCGGTGATCTACGTGCCGCCTTCGGGCGCGGCGGCGGCCATCGACGAAGCGGTGGAGGCCGAGCTCGATCTGGTGATCTGCATCACCGAGGGTATTCCGGTGCATGACATGATCCGGACGCGCTACAAAATGCAGGGCAAGAAGACGCTGCTGATTGGGCCTAACTGCCCCGGCCTGATTACCCCAGACGAAATCAAGATCGGCATCATGCCCGGTCACATCCACAAGAAAGGCCGCATCGGCGTGGTGTCGCGCTCCGGTACATTGACTTACGAGGCCGTCGGCCAGTTGACCGCACTGGGCTATGGTCAATCCTCCTGCGTCGGCATCGGCGGCGACCCGATCAACGGCTTGAAGCATATCGATGTGATGCGCATGTTCAACGACGATCCGGACACCGACGCGGTGATCATGGTCGGCGAGATCGGCGGCAGCGACGAGGAAGAATGCGCGCGCTGGATCAAGGCCAATATGCAGAAACCAGTGGTTGGTTTCATCGCAGGAATCACCGCGCCGGAAGGCAAGCGTATGGGCCATGCCGGGGCGATCATTTCCGGCGGGCAGGGCGGCGCCGAGGATAAGCTGGCGGTGATGGAAGAATGCGGCATCCATATCACGCGCAATCCAGCGGAGATGGGGCGCACGATGCAGAAGATATTGGGAAGTGGTAAGTAGATAGTGGGTGGTAGTGGGTAGGCGCGGCGGCTCTCCGACTTCCCACTTTCCACTTCCTAAAACTGAAAGGTTAGCAATGCTGGAAATGCTGCAAACCCCCCAATTCTGGGTGGACGTATTCAAGATCATCATGATCGACTTGCTGTTGTCCGGTGACAACGCGGTGGTGATCGCGCTGGCCTGTCGCAACCTGCCGGCGGCGCAGCGCAAGAAGGGCATCATGTACGGCGTGGGCGGTGCGATCGGCCTGCGCGTGGTGCTGACGTTCTTCGCGGTCAGCTTGCTGGCGCTACCCTATCTCAAGCTGATTGGTGCGCTGCTGCTGTTGTGGATAGGCATTAAACTGCTCCTGCCGGAAGACGAGGAACACGGCGAAGGCAAGATCAAGGCCGAGGCGAACCTGTGGGGCGCAGTAAAGACCATCATCGTCGCCGACTTTGTGATGAGCCTGGACAACGTGCTGGGCGTGGCGGCGGTGGCGCACGGCAACGTGTGGCTGCTGGTGTTCGGCCTGCTGGTCAGCATCCCGATGATCGCCTGGAGCAGCCAGTTGGTACTCAAGCTGATCGACCGTTATCCGTTCATCATCTATGCCGGCGGTGCGCTGTTGGGCTATGTCGCGGGCGAGATGCTGGTGACCGAGGCTTTGTTCAAGGAGTGGGCCGAGGCGAATCATTACTTGCACTGGCTGGTTCCTGCCGTGTGCGCCATATTCGTGCTGGCGATGGGCTGGTGGTTGGCGATGCGCAAGGCGGTTGCCGTCAAGACAGTCGATCTCGTGGACGTCAAGGTCGCGGCGAGATCGGAAGGTCAGTCGTCCGATTCGGATAACAAGGCATAAGAGGAGCGGTGATGAAAATATTGATTCCGGTGGATGGTTCGGCTAACGCGCTGCGTGCGGTCCAGTATGCGATTGCCCATGCCGCCGCATTGAAGGAAGCGCCGCAACTGCTGTTGCTTAACGTGCAGTGGAATGTGGCGACCGGCAACGTCAAGTTGTTCATCGACCAGAAAACCATAGACGATTATTACCGCGAGCAAGGGATGGCTGCGTTGCAATCGGCGCGCACCGCGCTGGATGCCGCCGCGTTGCCTTATCAGTATCACGTCAGTGTCGGCACGCCGGCCGAGGGAATTGCGCAATATGCCGGCGAGCAGGCTGTCGATCAGATCGTCATGGGGCGGCAGGGCCAGGGCGGTTTGCAGTCGCTGCTGCTGGGATCGGTTGTGAACAAGGTTCTGCATCTGGCGAGTTGCCCGGTATCGCTGGTCAAGTAGTCGCTACGCGGAGGCGTGGTGTGCAGTGCGCGAAGTTGGTAGGTTCTTGGCATTGCTTTATATGCCGCCGCATGACCCGTTCCGGGTGAATGTCAGGGAGTGACGATGGACAAGCTGTTCTGGAAGAAAGATTGGTTTGTTGGTTTGGCGGTCGCATTGTTGTTTATGGTCGGCGCGCGTAGCGACCTGATCCAGAGTCTGGAGCGTAAGGCCTACGATCTCGGGGTGCAGGCCTCTTCGCGTGTGCCGAGCGACAAGGTCGCGGTGATCGCGATCGACGACGAGAGCATCGCCAACCTCGGGCGCTGGCCGTGGCCGCGCGAGATCCATGCGCAGATGCTGGACATCCTGGCCGCGGGACATGTCAAGGTCGTCGGCCATACCGCCTTCTTCTTCGAACCGCAGGTCGATGCAGGCTTGGGCTACATCCACCGGATCGCCGGGTTGCTCGGCAGATCCTCGTTGCTGGAGAGTGTGCCCGTCGCCGGAGAGCCGGCCAGCATGGTAGCCGCGGTCAGCGCGGTGGATGCTGCAAGTGCAGTGCTTGCAGCCGAGGCGGTGCCGCTGGATCCTCTCGATGAATTGTTGCTCGAAGCGGTGCAGAATCTCGACAACGACAAGAAGCTCAGCGACAGCATGTCCAAGGCGAACGATGTGCTGCTGGCGATGTTCTTCGAACTGGGCGAGCCGCAGGGCAATCCGGACAGCCCATTGCCGGACTATGTGTTGCGCAACAACCTGACCAATGTGCAAGACGCCGGCTTGGGCGCACATCCGCTGGTTTCGCGCGGGGTGCTTGCGCCGATCCCGGCGCTGGGCAGCAAGGCGTTGGCCATTGGCCACCTGAACGGCTTCCCCGATGTCGATGGCGCGGTGCGCACCGAGCCGCTGGTCGTCGGCTATTACGATCAGCTCTATCCGTCGTTGTCGTTGATGCTCGCCGCCAAGAGTCTCAATCTGGAGCCCGCGAATATTCAGGTCGATCTGGGCGAGGGAGTTCGTCTGGGCAACCGGCATATCGTCACCGACCCGGCGCTGCAAATGCACACCTATTTCTACAAGGATGTGAACGGTCGCCCGGCATTCCCGGTGGATTCTTTCTACGACGTGCTCACCGGCAAGATCCCGGCGGACAAATATCGCGACAAGATCGTGCTGATCGGCGCATCGGCCGCCGGCGTCGGTTCGTTGCAGGTGACGCCGGTCTCGTCCGGCATGGCCCCGGTGGTGACGCTCGCGCATTCGGTGTCCAGCATCTTGCAGGGCGATTTCTTTATCGTGCCGGGCTGGGCGCTGTGGGCCGAACTGGGCGTATTTCTGGTCGTTGCGCTGTATCTGATCCTGCTGCTGCCGCGTCTGGGCGCGGCGGTTGGCGCAGTAGTCACAGTCGTGCTGCTGGCGTCGTTGCTGGGCACGCATTTCGCGTTGATGACGACCCAGGCGATGTGGCTGCAACTGATGCTGTCGGCGGCGTTGCTGCTGGTCGGACACGCCTTGCTGACCACCAAGCGTTTCCTGGTGACCGAGCAGGGCAAGCAGAAGTCGGATGCCGACTCGGCGGAGAGCAACCGCATGCTCGGCCTCGCGTTCCAGGGACAGGGGCAGCTCGACATCGCGTTCGACAAGTTCCGCAAGGTACCGATGGACGACAGCCTGATGGAGGTGCTGTACAACCTCGGGTTGGACTTCGAGCGCAAGCGCCAGTTCAACAAGGCGGAATCGGTGTTCCGCTACATGTCCGAATACAATCCCAAATTCCGCGACCTCGCGCAACGCCTGAACCAGGCGCGAGAGATGTCGGAGACTGTCATCCTCGGCGGTGGCGGCGGGCACACAAGTACCAGCAGCACAATGGCGCTGGGCAAGGAGGGCATGTCCAAACCCATGCTGGGTCGCTACGAGATCGAGAAGGAACTGGGCAAAGGCGCGATGGGTGTGGTGTATCAGGGCAAGGATCCCAAGATCGGCCGCGTCGTGGCGATCAAGACCATGGCCTTGTCGCAGGAGTTCGAAGGCGACGAGTTGCAGGAGGTCAAGGAACGTTTCTTCCGCGAGGCGGAGACCGCAGGTCGCCTGAATCATCCTAACATCGTATCCATTTACGATGCCGGCGAAGAGCACGACCTGGCTTACATCGCGATGGAATTCCTCAAGGGCAAGGATCTGGTGCCGTACACCAAGCCGGACAACCTGCTGCCGCTGCCCAAGGTGATGAACATCATTGCGCGCGTGGCAGACGCGCTGGATTACGCGCACAAACAGCATGTGGTGCACCGCGACATCAAGCCGGCGAACATCATGTACGATCCGGAGGCGGACATGCCCAAGGTCACCGACTTCGGCATCGCGCGCATCACCGATTCGTCCAAGACCAAAACCGGCATGGTGCTGGGTACGCCCTCGTATATGTCGCCGGAACAACTGGCCGGCAAGAAGATCGGAGGGGGCTCCGACCTGTTCTCGCTGGGCGTCAGCTTGTATCAACTGGCTTGTGGTAAGCTCCCGTTCGAAGGGGATTCCATGGCTCAGTTGATGTATCGGATTTCCGCCGAAGCGCCGACTGACATCCGCAGCGTCAGGGCGGATATTCCGCCGTGTCTCGCGGCGATCATCGACAAGTCGCTGGCCAAGGACAATGAAAGCCGTTATGCCAGCGGGGCGGAGATGGCTGAGGCACTGCGCCAGTGCGCTTCGAAATTGCAGGGGTAGACATGAGAATTGATGATGCGCTGGAGATAATCAGCCTGACCAATCCGGGCATGGTGAGATCGCACAACGAGGACAGTGTGGCGTGCGACGCCGCCTGCGGCTTGGTGGTGTTGGCCGACGGCATGGGCGGCTACAACGCCGGCGAGGTCGCCAGCGGCATCGCGGTCTCGGTCGTCGCGACCGAGATCTGCCAGCGCCTTCAGGAGGCAAATCCGATCGACCGCGACGAGGCGAGCGGAGATGAGCTTGGCGTCGCGTTGTTGCGCGACAATATCCGCAAGGCCAATCTCTCGATCTATCAGGCGGCACAGAGCCAGCCGCAGTACTCGGGCATGGGCACGACCATCGTCGCCGGCCTGTTCTACGACAACAGTGTGGTGGCCGGACATGTCGGCGATTCGCGCATGTATCGTTTGCGCGACGGCGTGCTGGAAACGATCACTCGCGATCACTCGTTGCTGCAGGAACAGATCGACAGCGGCATGATCAGTATCGAAGATGCTCGCCAGTCGAAGAACAAGAATCTGGTGACGCGCGCGGTGGGCATTGATGCCGATGTGGAGCCGGAGATTCATGTGCACGAAGTG
Organism: Gallionellales bacterium GWA2_60_142; assembly: GCA_001801085.1. Lineage (GTDB taxonomy): Bacteria > Pseudomonadota > Gammaproteobacteria > Burkholderiales > Gallionellaceae > Gallionella. The sequence continues at coordinate 9,255 of MGWR01000023.1, forward strand.
CGCATCGGCGATATCTACCTGCTCTGCTCGGATGGCTTGAACGATATGGTCGAGGACGAGGATATTCAGTCCACGCTGTACGCGATGCAGGGCAATTTGCCGCTGGCGGTGGATCAGTTGATTCAGTTGGCCAATGACAATGGCGGACGCGACAATGTCTCCGTCATTCTGGTCAAGGTGAAAGGCGAGTTTGCCGCATCGCGCGGCTGGCTGGCAAAATTGCTCAATTGGTTTGGGAAATAAAAAAGGATCACGACTATGGCTGCAAAACTGATACTCAGCATGGATGGCGCGGTACTTAAAGAGTATCCGCTGAACAAGGAGCGCATGACCATCGGGCGCAAGGCGCATAACGACATCGTCATCGACAATCTGGCAATCAGCGGCGAACACGCCGCCATCGTCACCATCCTGCACGACTCGTTCCTTGAGGATCTGGACAGCACCAATGGGCTTGAAGTGAACGGCGTGCAGACTAAAAAGCATTTCCTGCAGAACAACGATCTGATCGAGATCGGCAAATACAAGTTGAAATACCTCAACGACCAGGTCAGCCAGACCAACGCTGCGGATTTCGAGAAGACCATGGTGCTGCGCGCGCCGGTGCGTCCGGAGGCTCCGGCGGGAGAAATCAAGCTCAGTCAGACGCAAGTCAACCCCAGCATGGCTGCGGAAATCGAGAAGACCGGACGGTTCGGCATGCAGCCGCCGGCAGCGCCCGTAGCGGAAGTCGAGGCATCACCCGCGGCTCAGCCAGCAGCTACGGCTCCTCAGGTTGCGGCTCCCCAGGCGGCCGTGGTGCAGATACTGACCGGGCCGAATGCCGGCAAGGAACTGGAACTGGTCAAGAACCTGACCACGCTGGGCAAGCCCGGCGTGCAGGTGGCCGTGCTGACCCGCCGTCCGCACGGATTCTTTATCACCCATGTCGAGGGCGCCGTTCACCCTTCGGTGAATGGGCAGACGCTGGGCGATCAACCTCACCCGTTGCAGGATCACGATGTGATCGAACTGGCGGGTATCAAAATGGAATTTTATTTCAAGGGTTGACCTGTCTGTCTGGCAAAAGCCTGGGTGCGTTCGGCCTGAGCGTTTATTGTGAAACTCGCGCAGCGATTCGTTCGCTTGGCTGCGCCCCCCTCGCTACGCTCTCCCCGCTTGCGGGATAAGAGAGCGACGCGAGGAGTCGAGGAGAGGGTGCGGGCATGGCAAATTCTTTATCCGGGGTGGCACAGTTGCCGTGCCCGCGTGGCCCACTTATGAAGGGGATGGCGTGAGGAAGAACGCAATCTTGATCGGACTGGGACTGCTGATAGTCCTGATCTTTGTCGGCAATGTCGCCAATTTCTACCGGATCGGCTTTGTCGATCGCATTTCGGCCATTCTGTACGATTACCGTTTGAGCCTGACCATGCCGAGCACGGTGGACGAGCGCATCGTCATCCTCGATATCGACGAAAAGAGCCTCAAGGAAGAAGGCCGCTGGCCATGGAGCCGTGACCGGCTGGGCGACTTGATGGACAAACTGTTTGATCGCCATGGCATCGCGGTGGTTGGATTCGACGTTGTATTCGCCGAGAAGGACGAGAGTTCTGGGCTCAGGGTGTTGCAGAAGCTGGGACAGAACCAGCTCCGGGACAATGCGGCGTTCCATTCCACGCTTGCGCAGGTTCGGCCGCAACTCGAATACGACCAGCTATTCGCCGACAAGATCAGGGATCGCAATGTCGTGCTTGGTTATTACCTGAGCAGTACGGAGAATACCTCAGGCATGCTTCCCGAGCCGTCTTTCCCGGCCGGCGCTTTCAAAGGACGGCCGATCATGTTCACCAGCTGGAGCGGTTATGGGGCCAACCTGCCCGAATTGCAGCAGGCCGCTGCCGCTGCCGGACACTTCACTCCGGTAGTGGATAGCGACGGCGTGGTGCGGCGCGTGCCGATACTGGCGGAATATAACGGCGCTTATTACGAATCGTTGTCGCTGGCGATGGTGCGTAACCTGCTCGGCAAGCCGCCGCTGTTGCCGGGTTTTGCCGAGGGGCGCAGCGAAGGATACGGCGGACTGGAATGGCTGGAACTGGATACGCCGGCCGGCGTGCTGAAGATCCCGGTGGACGACAGCGTGGCCACGCTCGTGCCCTATCGCGGCGGGCAGGGAAGCTTCCGCTATATCTCCATCGCCGATGTGCTGCATGACCGGGTTGCGCCGGAACTGCTCAAGGACAAGATCGTCCTGGTCGGCACGACCGCGCCGGGCTTGCTGGATATGCGCGCCACGCCGGTGGCGGAGGTTTATCCGGGGGTGGAGGTGCATGCCAACATGATCGCCGGCATCCTCGACCAGAACCTGAAGGAAAAACCGCCCTACATGCTGGGGGCGGAGGTAGTCTGGCTGTTGCTGATCGGTATCGCGTTGAGCTTCCTGTTACCGACGCTAAGTCCGGTCAAGGCCATATTGGTCTCGGCGTTGATGTTCGCCACGACCATGGGGTTGAGCCTGGCAGCCTGGCATTACGGCAACATTCTGATGCCAGCGGCAAATAGCCTGATGATGATCGCGCTGATATTCGCGCTGGATATGTCCTATGGCTATTTCATCGAATCCCGCACCAAACGACAGATAACCGGTTTGTTCGGCCAGTACGTGCCGGGCGAACTGGTTGAAGAGATGGCCGAACATCCGGAGAGCGTCTCGATGGAGGGCGACAGTCGCGAGATGACCATTCTGTTCTCGGATGTGCGCGGGTTCACTACGATTTCCGAGGGACTGGAGCCGAAGGAACTGACGCTGCTGATGAACGAGTTCCTGACGCCGTTGTCGCGCGTCGTCTACAAGCATAGAGGCACGATAGACAAGTACATGGGCGATTGCATCATGGCGTTCTGGGGCGCACCGCTGCCGGATGCCGAACATGCGCGGCATGCGATTTTGGCCGGCATCGAGATGCAGGCGACACTGAAAGCCCGGCAGCCCTATTTCAAGGAGCGCGGCTGGCCGGAGATACACATCGGCGTCGGCATCAACACCGGTCGGGTCAGTGTCGGCAACATGGGCTCCGAAGTGCGCGTGGCCTATACCGTGATGGGCGATGCGGTGAACCTGGCTTCCCGCCTCGAAGGGATTACCAAGCAATACGGTGTCGGGATCATCGTCGGCGAGAATACCCGCCACACCGTCGCCGACTTCGTCTATCGCGAGCTTGACCATGTGCGGGTAAAAGGTAAAGATAAGCCTGTGGCGATCTACGAGCCGATCGGACTGAGCGGCGCGGTCGCCAAAGAATTGCAGGACGAAATCAACCTGTTCCATGAGGTTCGCCGCTTGTATCGCAAACAGGATTGGGATCTGGCCGAGTTGCAATTGGTGAACCTGCAACGCATGTCGCCGGATACCGCGCTGTACAGAATCTATGCCGAGCGCGTGACCTATTTCCGCAACAACCCGCCCGGGGACGACTGGGATGGCGTGTTCGTATTTCAAACCAAGTAGTTCGCATTGACAAAAAATGACAAAGGCTAGCGGGATATGAAGCTCAGAGTTTTGGGGTGCAGCGGCGGGATCGGCGGGAATCTGCGCACTACTTCTTTCCTGCTCGACCATGATGTGCTGATCGATGCGGGCACCGGTATGAACGAACTCAGCCTCACCGAGCTGAGCGTGATCGATCATATATTCATCACGCACTCCCATCTCGATCATATCGCCTGCATGCCGTTGCTGATCGACAGCGTCGGTTTCATGCGCGACCATCCGCTGACCATCTACGTCACGGAGGAGACGCTGGAGATCCTGCGGGCGCATGTGTTCAACTGGAAAGTATGGCCCGATTTCACCCAGATACCGAATGCGCGGAATCCGTACATGCGCTTCCAGACTATCGCGATCGGCGAAACGGTCGACCTGGGCGGACGCAGGATTACCCCGATTCCCGCAGTGCATACCGTTCCCGCAGTCGGTTTTCATCTCGACAGCGGCAGCGCCAGCCTGATTTTCAGCGGCGACACGACGGCCAACGATGCGTTATGGGATACGGCGAACAGGATAGAGAATCTGCGTTATCTGATCATCGAGACCGCGTTTTCCGACAACGAGAAAAAGGTCGCAATATTGTCCAAGCATCTTTTTCCCAGCATGCTGGCGGAAGAGCTGCTGAAGTTTCGCGGGGACGCGGAGGTCTTCATCACTCACCTGAAACCGGGAGAGGTGGAGCTGACAATGCGCCAGATCGAAAAGGCCGTCCATGGCCGCGCCCCGAAGATGTTGCTGAACAACCAGGAATTCGAGTTCTAGACCGACGATGGTTCGCGCGCTTGATGTCAAAGTACTGGCAGGGCTGGAACCGATCTCCACATTCGGTCCGGCACGGCTGCGCGAACTGCTGGATTATTGCCGGGTAGAGACCGTCCCCGAGGGAAGCGATCCGTTCCGCACTCACGGGCTGGAAGGGCAGTCCGTTTATCTGGTGGACGGCGAGATCGAACTGGTCTATCAGGATGGCAACCGGGTGGTGGTCGATGCCCGTTCGGAATGGGCGAAACATCCTCTGGGCAAGCGGCAACCGGATATCGTTGCCGCGCGGGCGTTGCGCGAAAGCCAGTTGTTGCGTGTCGACGACGAGTTGCTGGACCGCATGGTGACGCTGGATCAGATATCGCGGCACGAGAATGTTCATGCGGCTTCGCAGCAGGCGGAGGGAAATGCGGAGGTGCCGTCCAACCTCAGGCACCTGCTCAATTCGCGGATGTTCAATGCGGACCAGTTGCGGAACGGTCCGTTGGCGCATGTGCCGATGGCCAATATCGGCACATTGCTGCAGCGCTTCGAGGCCGTGGTCGTATGGGCAGGCGATGTGATTATCCGCGAGGGGGACGAGGGCGATTTTTACTATCTGATCGATAGCGGACGCGCCGAGGTAGTCCGTCATGTCGGCGGAGTGGATGTGTTGCTGGCGGAGCTGAAGGCGGGCGACGTGTTCGGCGAGGAGGCTCTGGTTTCCGGCGCCAGACGCAACGCCACTATCACGATGAAGACTAACGGCGTGTTGTTGCGTCTGGGCAGGCCGGATTTCCTGGCGCTGATGCAGGAGCCATTGCTGCACCGCATAGGCTACGAGCAGGCGTGCCGGGCAGTGGCGGAAGGCGCGGCATGGATCGATGTCAGGCATCCGTCCGAGTATCGCTACGACAAGCTGCCGGGCGCGATGAACGTGCCGTTGAACGACGTGCGAAACGCGATCGGCGTACTGGATAGCAGCAAGAAATATATCGCCTATTGCCAGAGCGGACGGCGTAGCGCTGCGGCCGCTTTCATTTTGGCGCAGGCGGGATACGACATACAGGTGCTGGACGGCGGTTTGTGGTCGGTGCCGAAATCGAAACAGCAGTAGCGTGAACAGGGGAGCAGGAATGGGTATGGAAATGCTGGGCGGAGGAGCGATGGACAAGGACGAGCTGATGAGACTCAAGCTTGAGTTCACCAAGAACCTCAATCACGTCACGAACAAGATACACGCGACCAGCAACATCGACGAGATCATGCTGGATGTCAGCAAGGACATCTGTACGCTGTTCAACGCCGATCGCCTGACCATCTACGTGGTCGGGGACGACAACATCTCGCTGATCTCCAAGGTCAAGACGGGGCTGAATTCGTTCAAGGACCTCAAGCTGCCGATCGCCGAGCAGAGCGTCGCCGGCTATGCGGCGATGCACAAAAAACTGCTCAATATCAAGGATGTCTACGACGAGAAAGAGCTGGCGAGCTACAGCTCCAATTTGCGTTTCCTGCAGGAAGTGGACAAGCGCACCGGCTATCGCACCAAGCAAATGCTGGTTGCGCCTATTCTGGAGACGAGTTCCGGCGAACTGGTCGGCGTCATCCAGGTCATCAACAACAAGGCGGGGATATCGTTCACGGCACTGGTCGAGGAAGGCGTGCAGGAACTGGCGCAGACCATGGCGGTGGCCCTGCGCCAGCGCCAGCAGAATACGACGGTCAAAACCAAGTACGATTACCTGGTCGCCGATGCGGTGTTGTCTGCCGCAGAGTTCGATCTGGCGACGCGCACCGCGAGGCGCAAGGGCGTCGATATCGAGGAGGTGTTGATCGACGAGTTCCAGGTCAGCATTCCGCAGTTGGGGCAGGCGCTGTCGCGTTTCTTCGGCGTACCCTACGAGCCCTATAAGTCGGATCGCATCAAGCCGTCCGACCTGCTAAAGAACCTCAAGCGAGAGTACATCGAGAGCAGCCTGTGGCTGCCCATCGAGGAAAATCAGGACGGTCTGGTGATACTGACCACCGATCCCGAGCGCATTCAGGCATCGCGGGTCGTCAATAACATCTTCCCCAAGCACCGGCTGGTTTACAAGGTTTGTTCGCATCGCGAATTCAAGCAGTCGCTGGACCTGTTCTACGGGGGCGGCGGGGCTTCCGACAGTACCGGCGGCTTTACGATGGACGATTCGTCGGTGGACGATCTTCTCTCCAATCTCGGCGGAGACGAGGAGGAGTTGGGCGGCGTCAGCCAGGACGACGTCAATGCCGCGGCCGATAACGAACTGGTCAAGCTGGTCAACAAGATCATCGTCGATGCGTATCGCATGGGGGCATCGGATATCCACATTGAGCCGGGGCCGGGCAAGATGAAGACCCAGATTCGAGTGCGCAAGGACGGCTCGCTGATGAATTACATCGAGGTGCCATCGACTTATCGCAATGCGCTGGTGACCCGTCTCAAGATCATGTGCGATCTCGACATCTCCGAGAAGCGCAAGCCGCAGGACGGCAAGATCAAGTTCAAGAAATACGGGCCGCTGGATATCGAGCTGCGCGTCGCGACCATTCCGTCGCAGGGCGGTGTCGAAGACGTGGTGATGCGTATTCTCGCTTCCGGCGAACCGTTGCCGCTGGAGAAGATGGGCTTCTCGGCGCGCAACAACGAGTTGATCAAGTCCACAATCAGCAAGCCCTACGGCCTGTTCTTTGTGTGCGGCCCGACCGGCTCCGGCAAGACCACCACGCTGCATTCCATTCTCAAGTACATCAATACGCCCGACACCAAGATATGGACTGCCGAAGATCCGGTGGAAATCACCCAGAAGGGCTTGCGCCAGGTGCAGATCAACAAGAAGGCCGGTCTGGATTTTGCGACCATCATGCGCGCCTTCCTGCGCGCCGATCCGGACGTGATCATGGTCGGCGAAATGCGCGACAAGGAAACCGTGTCCATCGGCATCGAAGCCTCGCTGACCGGCCACTTGGTGTTCGCCACGCTGCACACCAACAGCGCGCCGGAATCCATCAACCGCTTGCTTGACATGGGCATGGACCCGTTCAACTTCGCCGACGCGCTGCTGGGCATTCTGGCGCAACGTCTGGGCAAGCGTTTGTGCGGCGATTGCAAGAAGCCGCATATCGCCACTGCCGAGGAAATGAAGGCGTTGCTGGTTGAGTACAGCGCGGAACTGCTCAATACCGCAGCCTGGAAGATTGACCAAGCGGGAGAGACCAAAAAGTTGTACGCCGAGTGGGTCAAGCTGTTCGCTAACGAGCAGGGGCAGTTCACGCTTTACGAGCCGGTCGGTTGCGACAAGTGTTCCGGCACCGGATATCGCGGTCGGGTGGGCTTGCACGAACTGTTGATCGGCACCGATGCGGTCAAGAAGGCGATTCAGGAACATGCGCGCGTTGCCGAACTGTTGGCCATCTGTCTGGAGGACGGCATGCATACCCTGAAGCAGGACGGCATGGAGAAGGTGATGCAAGGCATCACCGACATGCACCAGATACGCGCCGTCTGCATCAAGTAAACGCACATGCAATCCGCCGAACATCTGCTGGTACGACTCAAGGAGCTCAATGAGATCGGTATCGCGCTGTCCAGGCAGCGCGACATCAACAGCCTGCTGGAAACGATACTGGAAGCGGCCAAGCGCATCACCCATGCCGATGCCGGCACGTTATACCTGCTCGAACCGGATCAGCAGCAACTGCGCTTCGAGATCATGCGCACCGATTCGCTCAACATCGCGATGGGCGGCACCAGCGGGGTGCCGATCACGTTTTACCCGATCCGTCTTTACGATCTGGAAGGCAAGCCCATCCATGCGATGGTGGTGAGCCATTCCGCGTTGACCGGCGAAACGGTCAACATTCCGGATGCATACACCGCCGAAGGTTACGATTTTTCCGGCACGAAGAAATTCGATGCAAAGAGCGGCTATCGCTCCAAGTCCTTCCTCACGGTTCCGATGCGCAACCACGAAGACGAAGTCATCGGCGTACTGCAACTGATCAATGCGCTCGACCGGCAAACCGGCGAGATCATTTCATTCTCGGCGGACGACCAGCAGCTTTTGGAATCGCTCGCTTCTCAGGCCGCGATCGCGCTGACCAACCGGCGCCTGATCGAACAGATGGAAGAACTGTTCGAGGCTTTCGTCCAGTTGATCAACACCGCGATCGACGACAAGTCCCCCTATACCGGCGGTCATTGCGCCCGCGTGCCCGAACTCACGATGATGCTGGCCGAGGCGGTCAACCGCACCACCGAGGGGCCGCTGAAGGGTTTCGTGATGACGGAGAAGGATCGGCGCGAATTGAAAATCGCCGGTCTTTTGCACGACTGCGGCAAGATCACCACGCCCGTGCATGTGGTGGACAAGTCAACCAAGCTGCATACCCTGTTCGACCGCATCCAGTTGGTGGACACGCGTTTCGAAGTGCTCAAGCGCGATGCCGAAATCGCGATGCTGCACAAGCTACATGACGAAAAGGGCGGAGATGCCGGCGTCGTTCGAGCGGAATACGAGGCAAAGGTCAGGCAATTGGACGAAGACCGGGGATTTCTGCGCCGATGCAATATCGGCAGCGAGGCGATGTCCGACGACGACATGCTGCGCGTGCGGCAGATCGCCGGATACCGCTGGCGCGATCCCGACGGCAGGGAGTCCGCGTTCCTCAGTGACAACGAGATCGAGAATCTCACGATACGCGCCGGCACGTTGACGGCTGCCGAGCGTCAGATCATCAATCACCACATCGTGGTCACCATCAAGATGCTCGAATCGTTGCCCTGGCCAAAGCACTTGAAGAGCGTGCCGGAATACGCAGGCGGCCACCACGAACGCATGGACGGCAAGGGCTATCCGCGCGGCCTGACGCGCGAGCAGATGTCGGTGCAGGCGCGGGTGATGGGCATCGCCGATATCTTCGAGGCGCTGACCGCGAAGGACAGACCCTACAAGGTGGGCAAGACCCTCACCGAATCGCTGACGATACTCGGCAAACTCAAACTGGGCGGACATATCGATCCGGATCTGTTCGATGTGTTCATCCGGGAGAAGGTCTATCTCGACTATGCGAAACAGTTCCTTGCGCCGGAACAGATAGACGAAGTGGATTTGAGCAAGATTCCGGGCGTGAATCTCTAGTCAGCCGGAAGACGTAAGTTAACTTCTCACATCGATCAGAACAACGATATCAACTTACGACTTACGTCTAGTGTCTAGTGTTTATCAGACCCGTTCCAGCACTGCCGCAAAGAAGCCATCTGTCGCATGCAACTGCGGGCGTAGTTCCAGATAGTCGCCCATCTCCAGCGGTATCTTCTGTTGTTGCAGCACCTCGCCGGCTGGCTTCAGGACGAAGTCGGGATGCGCGGCGAGGAAGGCTTCGACGATGCGCTGGTTCTCTTCCGGCAGGATGCTGCAGGTCGCGTACACCAGGCGGCCGCCTTTCTTCAGCAGCCGGCTGGCGGAGGCGAGGATCGCAGCCTGCTTCTGCGTGAGCTCTTCGATGCTGCCGGGCGATTGGCGGAACTTCAGGTCGGGGTTGCGGCGTAGCGTGCCGAGGCCGCTGCAGGGCGCATCGACCAGCACGCGGTCGATCTTGCCAGCGAGGCGTTTCACCTTGAGGTCGTTCTCGTGCGCGATCAGCATGGGCTGGATGTTGCTCGCACCCGAGCGCTTCAGGCGCGGCTTGAGGTTGGCGAGGCGCTTCTCGGAAACGTCCATCGCATACAAGCGACCCTGCGAATTCATCTGCGCGGACAGCATCAGCGTCTTGCCGCCCGCACCGGCGCAGAAATCCACCACCATGTCGTTGCGCTTCGGCGCGAGCAGCAGGCCGAGCAACTGGCTGCCTTCGTCCTGCACTTCCACCTTGCCTTCGGTGAACAGCGCGTCCTTATTCAGCGGAATCTTATCCTTGAGGCGGATGCCGAGCGGCGAATACGGCGTGATGGCCGCTTCGATTTTCTTCGCGTGCAGTTGCTCCAGCACCTCGTCGCGCTTGGCGAGCAGGGTGTTGACGCGAATGTCCAGCGGCGCGCCTTGCTGCATCGCGCGACCGATGTCGAGGATGTCGGCGTCGGAATAAGATGCGCGCATTTTTTCGATCAGCCAGTCAGGCAGTTCTGCTTGCACCGACAACGGCAGGTCTTCTGCTTTAACGCCCTTCACCGTGGCCAGCCACTCCTTTTCGTCGCGCTTCAGCACCGGCTCGATTTCGCGCAGGTTGTAGCCGCCGAAGCGCACCATGTGGGCCAGCGCCATGCGGCGCGGCGTGGCCTGGCCGTTGTTCGCGGTGCAGGCATGTTCCAGCAGCAGGCGATGACGCAGCACGCCGAACACGGTCTCGGCGACCAGCGCGCGTTCGTTGGAGCCGATGCGGTTTTCCTGGAAGAAGTAGCGCAGCGTGGTGTCGGCGGGGTGGGCCAGCGGCAGGATGGCACGCATCGCCAGGATGACGAGCTCTAAACGGTATTCGGTAATCAGCATGGTAATGGCCTTATTTTTCAGGCGCGCAGTTTAACAGGGTTGCGGACGGGATACCGGTGAAGCACAGATTCGTGAAGAAATATATAGGCCGAAATATATAGGCCTTTCGGCATATTGTGTATTTTCGCAACAGGGCTAGAGTGGCGTCATCTGCTTAAACATGACGGAGGTTGCGATGGAACTGCAATGGTCGGATAGCTTGAGTGTGAGCAATGCGCAGATGGACTCGGATCACCGGAATCTGCTCGGCATGCTGTGCACCGTCGAGCATGCGCTCCGGTCGGGTAACGGAGAGATATTGTCGCAGGCCTTCCAGCGACTGGTCGTCGGTGTGGGCATCCACTTCGCCAACGAGGAGAAGCTGGTGCAGGCGATAAACCTGGATTCTGACAATCACAAAAAGCTGAACCTGTATTTGCAGCAGGAACTGGAGCATATGCGGGTCGAGCTGGATGCCAAGAGCGGCATCTGGACGGAGGGGGCGATCGAGCACTTCTCGCACAGCCTGAGGAACTGGATGGCCGCGCACATCGGCAGGGACGCGCGCTTGCTGAAACCGGTTTTTTCGGCGCAACCTTACGATCTCAAGCCCTGAGTGCGATTTCAGGCACTCATCATTCGTCGGAAACGAGTATTTCCGAGATTACCATCTCGCCGGCAGTCTTGCCGCTGCGGTCGATCTGGCGGATCTTGATCGGCAGCAGCCGGTATTCCAGCCCCAGCCAGACGTCCAGTCCTTCCTCACCCGGCCCGTGGAGCTTGCGCAACGGCAGTGCGCGCAGCTTGCCGAGCGGCGTCTGGATTTCCTCCTCCTCCCCGATTTTCAGCTCGTAGTACTCCAGTTTCTTGCCGTTGCTGATATGCATCGGCAGGATATCCCGGCCGGACATGGGCAATTGCGACAACTGGTAGAGGAAGCTGACGATATCCTGCCCCTGTTCCGGCAGCGCGGCCTCGCCGCCGTGCGAAAAATGCAGCTTGCGTCCGTCCCAGTCGAATGCCGCGCTCAGGCTCTGCTTGCCGCTTGATAGCGCCTTCTCTTCGCTGTAAGACAGCGGCCGCAATCCTTGCGCATTGGCCAGACCCCGGCTGGACTGGGTCAGTAGGTAGGTCTTGAACAGACTGGCGATCCCGGTGGTCAGCGTCACCGTCTCCAGTACATATTGTCCTTGTTCGATCTCTAGCCGGTGGGTCGCTTCGCCCAGCTTAAGGCCGCCCTCGCCCTGATAGGCGGAGAAGGTCAGCCGCGCGTGTCTGGGGAGTGCGGGCCTGGCCTGGGCCTCTTTCTCGGGCGCGGGCTCTTCCACTGGCGCGTCGTCCGCGGCAGGCTGTGGCTCGTCGTCGATCTGCGGCGCCTCTTCCTCGACGGCCGGAGCCGGCATCTCTTTCGCCGGCGTGCCCTGTGTCGGCATGTCGGGCGGCTTCGTTTCGGTACGCTTGGGCTTGGGCTTTTTCGGCGGGGCGGGGGCGATTTTCGGCAGCGGCTCCAGTTTGGCCGTGAGCGGGGGGAGTGGTGCCTCGGTCTTCGGCAGCTCGATCAGCGGCGAGAACAACGCGACGGAATGCAGCAACAAAGAGAGGCCGATAGCCAGCGAGATGCGTGCAGTGGCGGTCTGCGGCAGGAGGCTCACGGCTTGACGGATATCTCGCTCAGTATCTGGATCAGCCGGTCGCCGTTGGCTTCGGTGATGACCATCTTGCAAGGCAGATGGTGTCGCTGCTGGGCCAGCCAGATCTCGGTGCGTCGCTCGCCCGGCTTGGGCTGGCTGTCCAGATACAGCGTCCCGAACTTGCCGGCGGGCGTATCGAGGTTCGGGCCGCGCGCGACCGCATAGTGATAGCTGTCCAGCTTGTGCCCGTTGGTCATCGTGAAGTCCAGCGCGCCATCTTTCAGCGGCAGGAACATGAACTGGTACATCGCGCTGAGGCGATCCTGCGTGCCCTGCGGCAGCGCCAGCGTCTCGCGCTGCGCCTGATGGATCAGCGCGATCTTCCCGTCCTGCCAGTCGAATTCCGCGTCGCTATCTTTGGCGGCATCGTTCTCGCGCCGGTGACTGAACGACAGCGGTTGCAAACCGTTTTTGCCGATCACGCCGCTGCTGCGGACGAACACCTTCTCCGGCTTGAACAGCGCCAGCAAACCGGTGGGCGTGGTGGTGCTGGTCAGTGTGTAGCGGTCGCCATCGCGCGCGTAGCTCTCCTCGATCTTGCCGATCCGGATGCTGTCCTTGTACAGATCATAGACGGCGCGGATGTGCACCGGCGGCGCGGCGAGCGCGGCCAAGGGGGCGCATAGCGCGAGCCATGCGAGCACGAGATACGACAGTTTTTTCACGAGATTACTCCAGTGACGGCGAGATCAGGGCATAACCGATCTGTTTATGGCGACGGAGTAAGACCCGGCCATCCTCCATCAGTTCAATCTGGTCCGCGCACAGCCAACGGATAGCCTGCGGATAGATGCGATGTTCTTCGTGCAATACGCGTTGCGCCAGAGTCTGGGGAGTGTCGTGGTACAGCACCGGCACCGCAGCCTGGATGATGATAGGGCCGTGGTCGAGATCGGGCGTGACGAAGTGCACCGTGCAGCCGTGTATCTTCACGCCGTCCTTCAGCGCGCGTTCGTGGGTGTCGAGGCCGCCGTAGGCCGGCAGCAGCGAGGGATGGATGTTGATCAGCCGGCCCTTGTAGCGGTTCACGAAATCCGCGGTGAGGATGCGCATGAAGCCGGCCAGAATCACGAAGTCCGCATGGAAGTCGTCGATGACCTGCGCCAGTGCCGTGTCGAAGCTGGCGCGGTCCGGATGGTCGCGGTGCGACACGACCGCAGTCGGAATGCAGTGTTGTCGCGCGATGTCCAATCCCCCGGCATCCGCCTTGTTGCTGATCACCGCCGCGATGCGGCAGGGCAGCTCGGCTTCGAGCAGTGCCTGCATATTGCTGCCGCGCCCGGAAATGAGGATGACGATGTTTTTCATGTTCTTATCTGGGGAGTGGTGAGTAGTTAGTGGTGAGTGGGTGCGGGAAGTCTGTTCCCGCCCCCACTTTCTACTACCTAACTTGCGTCTGGTGCTCTTCGCCGTTGCGCGCGCGTATCTTGCCGATCACCGCAGCGGTCTCGCCGCTCGCCTTCAGTTGCGCCAGCGCCGCGTCCGCATCTGCGGAGGCGACGATCACCACCATGCCGATGCCGCAGTTGAAGGTGCGGAACATCTCTTGCGCCTCGACGTTGCCGCCTTCTTGCAGCCAGTGGAACAGCTTGGGCATTTGCCAGGTCTTGCTGTCGATGTCGGCGACGACGTTGGCGGGCAGCACGCGCGGAACGTTTTCGGTGATGCCGCCGCCGGTGATGTGGGCCATGCCCTTGACGGCGATGCTCTGCATCAGGCTCAGCAGCGGCTTCACGTACAAACGGGTCGGGGCCATGATGCAGTCGGCCAGCGTGCGGTCGCCGTCGAATTTCGCATCGAGATCGGGCTTGCTGCGCTCGATGATCTTGCGCACCAGCGAGTAGCCGTTGGAGTGCGCGCCGTTGGAGGCGAGGCCGATCACCGCGTCGCCCGCGACGATGGAATCGCCGGTGATGATCTTGGATTTTTCCACCACGCCGACCGCGAAGCCCGCGAGGTCGTATTCGCCGACCGGGTACATGCCCGGCATCTCGGCGGTCTCGCCGCCGATCAACGCGCAGCCGGACTGTTCGCAGCCGTAGGCGATGCCCTTGATGACTTCGGTCGCGGCGGGTACGTCCAGCTTGCCGCAGGCGAAGTAGTCAAGGAAGAACAGCGGCTCCGCGCCCTGCACCAGAATGTCGTTGACGCTCATCGCGACGAGGTCGATGCCGACGGTGTCGTGGCGGTTCAATTCGAATGCGAGCTTCAGCTTGGTGCCGACGCCGTCGGTGCCGGAGACCAGCACCGGTTCCTTGTACTTTTTCGAGATCTCGACCAGTCCGCCGAAGCCGCCGATGCCGGACAGCACTTCGGGGCGCATCGTGCGCTTGGCGTAAGGCTTGATGTTTTCGACCAGTTGGTCGCCCGCGTCGATATCGACACCGGCATCGCGGTAGGAGAGGGAGTCATTCTGGCTCAAGTTGAGTTCTCGCTTTCTTAAAGGTAAAGTGCAGCACGTTTTTTCCCGCGAATTTTACCCGAAATGACCTTATCCCGCTTTGCCGCTGTGCAATGGCTGTCGGTGGTCGTCGTTGCCGCCCTGTTGATGTACCTGCTCGGGCCCATCCTGACGCCCTTCGTCGCGGCTGCCATTCTGGCCTATATCTGCAATCCGCTGGTGCGGCGGCTGTGTCGCTGGAAGCTGTCGCGCACGCTGGCGGTGACGCTGGTGATGGCGGGCCTGCTGTTGCTGTTCGTACTGCTGTTGCTGATTATCTTGCCGCTACTGGAGAAAGAAATCGCTCTGTTTCTGGCGCGCTTGCCGGACTGGATCGAAGCGGTGCGCGTGCATCTGCTGCCCTGGTTGCAGCAATGGTTCGGCGCGGAGCTGAAATGGGATAGCGCGGCGGTGAAGAGCGCGCTGCTGAACCACTGGCAGAGCGCAGACGGCGTTGCCGGGGAGCTGCTGCCCTGGCTCGGGGATAGCGGCGGCGCGCTGGTCGCGCTGCTGGCCAACCTGGTGCTGATTCCGGTGGCGATGTTCTATTTTCTGCGCGACTGGGAAGCGATGGTCGCCCGTCTGGATGAGCTGGTTCCCCGCCAGTGGCATGCCAAGGTGAGCGAGATTTTCACCGATGTGGATCGCGTGCTGGCGGAATTCCTGCGCGGGCAAATCTCCGTGATGCTGCTGATCAGCGTGTATTACGTGGTGGCGCTGTGGCTGGTCGGACTGGAGTTTGCGCTGCCCATCGGCATCGTCGCCGGCATGCTGGTGTTCGTGCCCTACCTCGGTATGATCCTCGGCCTGTTGCTGGCGACGCTTGCGGCCGCGATGCAGTTCACCTCGTTCGGCGGCGTGTTGCTGGTGTGGTTAATGTTCGGGATCGGCCAGTTCATCGAAGGTTTCGTCATCACCCCATGGCTGGTCGGCGACCGCATCGGTCTGCATCCGCTCGCGGTGGTGTTCGCGCTGATGGCGTTCGGCCAGTTGTTCGGCTTCTTCGGCATACTGCTTGCATTGCCCATGGCCGCGATCTTGCTGGTCGCATTGCGCCATGCGAAGGCCGCTTACCTCGATAGCGAGATGTACCAGAAACCATGAGTCAACTCGTCCTCGATATCTCGCCGGGGAATACGCCCACCCTGGAAACCTTCGTCGCGGGAAGCAATCTCGAATTGCTCTCTGCGCTGCGCCACGCGCTCGCTGGCGGTAGCGAACGCAGCATCTACCTGTGGGGTGATGAGGGCAGCGGCAAGAGCCATCTGTTGCAGGCCTGCGCGAACGCCGCGCAGGCGGTGCGCGCGGTTTATGCCCGCGGCAGCGTGCCAATCATGACGGAGGGCATCGCCGACATGGTCGCGGTGGACGATGTCGAACTGCTGGACAATGCCGCGCAGATCGAATTGTTCGACCTCTACAACCGCATGCGCGACAGCGGCGGCCTGCTGCTGGTCAGCGGCAAGGCGTCGCCGCTGCATCTCAATCTGCGCGATGATTTGCGCACGCGCTTGGGCTGGGGGCTGGTGTACCAGGTGCATGGCCTGAGCGAAGAAGAGAAGGCGCAGGCGCTGCGGCAGCACGCGCAATCGCGCGGCTTCGCACTGCCGCCGGAAGTTATCCAGTATTTGCTGCGTCACGGCCGTCGCGACCTGCCCAGCCTGATGGCGACGCTGGACGCACTGGACGAACACTCGCTACGCCTGCATCGCGCGCCGTCGGTGCCGCTGCTGAAGGATGTGATGCAACAAGAGTTGAAATGAATTGAAATGTCCCCTCCCCCTTGCAGGGGGAGGGCTAGGGAGGGGGTAGAAACGTGGGATATGCAGAAACTTCTACCCCCATCCTGACCTTCCCCCTGCAAGGGGGGAGGAATGAGCCGCACCGGCGAAATCTTGCAATGATTATTGGAGTTGAAGTGAAATTAGCCTTATTCGATCTGGACAACACCCTGCTCAACGGCGACAGCGATTTCGAGTGGTCGCAATTCCTGATCACCATCGGCGTGCTCGACCGCGAACTGTTCGAGGCCAAGAACCTCGCCTTTTATGAGCACTACAAGGCGGGCACACTGGACATCCACGAGTTCCTCGACTTCCAGTTGAAGCCGCTGTCGCGCCATGCGCGCAAGACGCTGGACGAGTGGCACCAGCAGTTCATGCGCGACAAGGTGATGCCGATGATCACGCCGCAGTCGCGCGAACTGGTCGCGAAACACAAGGCGGCGGGCGACATCTGCGTCATCATCACCGCGACCAACAGCTTCGTCACCGCGCCGATCGCGCGCGAGTTCGGCATCGAGCACCTGATCGCCACCGACCCGGAACACAAGGACGGCGAATTCACCGGCCGCGTCGCCGGCGTGCCGTCGTTTCGCGAAGGCAAGATCACGCGCTTGGATAACTGGTTGAGTGAACGCGGCTGGACGCTGGACAGCTTCGCCGACAGCACTTTCTACAGCGACTCGCACAACGACCTGCCGCTGATGTGCAAGGTCAAACATCCGGTCGCCGCGAATCCAGACGCCACGTTGCGCGCCCACGCCGAACAGCACGGCTGGCCTATCGTCAGCCTGCGCTAGGAATGTCCGGGTTCGTTCTCTACGGCACCACGTATTGCCACCTGTGCGAAGAGGCGGACGTCGTGCTCCATGAGGTGGGCGTATCCGCGGTTTACATCGACATTGCCGATGACGATGGATTGATCGAGTGCTACGGCACGCGAATTCCGGTGCTGCGGCGAAGCGACAACTGCGCGGAACTTGGATGGCCGTTCGATGCGGAGGCGTTGGCGCGGTTCGTGGCTTGAGCCGCTCCGTACTCCTACTTCTTCAGCACCTGCTTCAGGTATTTCCCCGTCACGCTGTTCTTGTTCTTCGCGAGGGCTTCCGGCGCGCCTTCGGCGATGATGCGGCCGCCGCCGTCGCCGCCTTCGGGGCCGAGGTCTATCACCCAGTCTGCGGTCTTGATCACGTCGAGGTTGTGCTCGATTACCACCACGGTGTTGCCCTGTTCGCGCAGCTTGTGGATCACCTTCAGCAGCAGCGCGATGTCGTGGAAGTGCAGGCCGGTGGTCGGCTCGTCGAGGATGTACAGCGTGCGCCCGGTGTCGCGCTTGGACAGTTCCAGCGAGAGCTTCACGCGCTGCGCTTCGCCGCCGGAGAGCGTGGTCGCGGATTGGCCCAGCGTGATGTAGCCCAAGCCCACGTCCAGCAGCGTTTGCAGCTTGCGCGCGATCACCGGCACCACCGCGAAGAATTCGTGCGCATGCTCGACGGTCATCTGCAATATCTGGTGGATGTTCTTGCCCTTGTATTGCACCTCCAGCGTCTCGCGGTTGTAACGCTGGCCGTGGCACACGTCGCAAGGCACGTACACGTCCGGCAGGAAGTGCATCTCGACCTTGATCACGCCGTCGCCCTGGCAGGATTCGCAGCGGCCGCCCTTGACGTTGAACGAGAAGCGTCCCGGCCCGTAGCCGCGTTCGCGCGCCGAGGGCACGCCTGCGAACAGCTCGCGGATCGGCGTGAACAGGCCGGTGTAGGTCGCCGGGTTCGAACGCGGCGTGCGGCCGATGGGGCTCTGGTCGACGTTGATGACCTTGTCGAAAAATTCTAGTCCCTGTATCTCCGCATGGGGCGCGGGCTCGGTGCTGCTGCCGTACAGGTGCTGCGCCACCGCCGGATACAGCGTGTCGTTGATCAGCGTGGACTTGCCCGAGCCGGACACGCCGGTGACGCACACCAGCAGGCCGACCGGCAGGTTCAGCGTGATGTCCTTCAGGTTGTTGCCGGATGCGCCGACGATGGTCAGCATGCGCTCCGGATCGGGCGTTAAGTGTTCCTTCGGCATCGGGATGCGGCGGCGGCCAGAGAGATAGTCGCCGGTGAGCGATTTTTCGTTCGCGAGGATCTGCTTCGGCGTGCCTTCCGCGACCACCAGTCCGCCATGCTCGCCCGCGCCCGGCCCCATGTCCACGACATAGTCCGCATGCAGGATCGCATCTTCGTCGTGCTCGACCACGATCACGCTGTTGCCCATGTCGCGCAGCATCTTCAGCGTGTCCAGCAGTCTGTCGTTGTCGCGCTGATGCAGGCCGATGGAAGGTTCGTCCAGCACATACATCACGCCGGTCAGGCCGGAGCCGATCTGCGACGCCAGCCGAATGCGCTGCGCCTCGCCGCCGGACAGCGTCTCGGCGGAACGTTCCAGCGACAGGTAATCGAGGCCGACGTTATTCAGGAAGCGCAACCGGCTGGAAATCTCCAGCACGATCTTTTCTGCAATCGCCTGCTTCTGGCCGGCCAGCGTCAGTCCGTCGAAGAAAACCTGCGCCTGCTTCAGCGGCAGCGCGCTCAGCTCGTGCAGATTCTTCTCGGCGATGCGCACGTTGCGCGCCTCCAGCCGCAGCCGCGCGCCCTGGCATTCCGGGCAGGTGCAACTGTTCAGGTATTTCGCCAGTTCCTCGCGCACGGAGGGAGAATCGGTCTCCTTGTAGCGCCGCTCCAGATTGTTGACGATGCCCTCGAAGCTGTGTTCGCGCAGCGTCATCTTGCCGCGCTCGTTCAGGTAGTTGAACGGAATCTCCACGCGGCCCGAGCCGTACAGGATCACTTGCTGAATATTCTCCGGCAGGCTCTCGAACGACTGCTCCAGGTCGAAGCCGTAATGCTTCGCGAGGCTGGCGAGCATCTGGTGGTAGAACTGGTTGCGCCGGTCCCAGCCCTTGATCGCGCCCGAACTCAGGGACAGCGTAGGGAAGGCGACGATGCACTTCGGGTCGAAAAAGCTGATGACGCCCAAGCCGTCGCACTTCGGGCATGCGCCCATCGGGTTATTGAACGAGAACAGCCGAGGCTCCAGTTCCGGCAACGAGTAGTTGCAGATCGGGCAGGCGAACTTCGCCGAGAACAGATGCTCTTTGCCGGTGTCCATCTCCACCGCCAGCGCGCGCCCCTCGGCGTGGCGCAGCGCGGTCTCGAACGACTCGGCCAGACGCTGCTTGGATTCCACGTTGACCTTCAGCCGGTCCACGACGATCTCGATGGTGTGCTTCTTGTTCTTCTCCAGCTTGGGCAGCGCATCGATCTCATGCACCTTGCCATTCACACGCAGCCGCGTGAAGCCTTGCGCGCGCAGCTCGTCGAACAGGTCCAGCTGCTCGCCCTTGCGCTCCACAACCAGCGGAGAAAGGATCATCACCTTCGTGCCCTCGGGCAACTCCAGCACATGGTCCACCATCTGCCCGACCGACTGCGCCTCCAGCACCAGATCGTGCTGCGGGCAATAAGGATCGCCCGCACGCGCGAACAGCAGGCGCAGGTAATCGTGTATCTCGGTGACAGTGCCGACGGTGGAGCGCGGGTTGTGCGAGGTGGCTTTCTGCTCGATCGCGATGGCCGGCGACAGGCCTTCGATCAGGTCCACGTCCGGCTTCTCCATCAACTGCAAAAACTGCCGCGCGTAGGCCGACAGCGATTCCACATAGCGCCGCTGCCCCTCGGCATACAGCGTGTCGAACGCCAGAGAAGACTTGCCCGAGCCGGAAAGCCCGGTGATCACCACCAGCTTGTGGCGCGGCAGATCGAGGCTGATGTTCTTCAGGTTGTGGGTGCGAGCACCGCGGATTTTGATGTATTCCATGCTTGAGTGCGATTCGGAAAAACGACCGGGGAATATACGCGAAAACTCAGGCTTGCCCAATCGGGGGATTCCGACACGTTGTGATGAGTTCATCGCTGAACTGGATTTGCTGTTTACCGGAATCTGAAGAGCATATTTAAAAAACGAATTTCGTCATTCCGGCGAAAGCCGGAATCCAGTGTTTTTAATCAACTGGGCACCGGCCTTCGCCGGTGCGACGAATTATTAGAGCTTCCCTGTGGTGAGCATCGTAGCGTCGGCTCTCGGCGGAGGGGAATCCGAGTCCTGAAAATGCAACTGGCCAAGATTACGCAGTCACGACCCGGGTGAATTCCTGTGTGAAATCGTCGCTTGCAGGTGCGATGCCGAGATTGGTCGAGCAGTTCGCAAGAAGCCGTGCGGCTATCCCGTATAGCATCGGCCTCAAGTCGTGCAAGGTGTTGAAGTGATCCGCGATGACCGCGTATTCGGTTTCG